>CAWVSV010000063.1:0-14361 GCA_963933095.1 uncultured Cellvibrionales bacterium | reverse complement strand
ATAAGCACGGGAGATTGGGCAAGTGTATTTACCGACATTTTTTATAGTCCCATGCACCGCGGCTAAAGCAAACGGGCGGTTCCAACACGGCAATAATTAATGAACCGTCATAGCAAGGCCAGGTGCCAATAAGCACGTGGGACGGTTCGGTCGTATCAATAGACAAAAATCTCCACCCCAAGCTATTAACAGTATTCATTGCTAAGAATAGTCCAATCCTTGTGACTAAGACTGCAGACCGTTAAAATTCGGCCACTTAATTTGTCGGTGAGTACGAAACTTTCCGTAATCAGCCAGCATATTTACCCAATCCGCGTAGTGGGCAGCGCCCACCCTAATCAAACTCAGAGACAGCCCATGGCTCAATACGTTTATTCCATGAACCGCGTCGGCAAAGTGGTACCGCCGAAACGTGAAATTCTGAAGGACATTTCACTGTCTTTTTTCCCCGGTGCCAAAATTGGCGTACTAGGCTTGAATGGCTCGGGCAAGTCGACTTTGCTGCGAATTATGGCCGGCCTCGACACTGACTACAGCGGTGAAGCGCGTCCATTGGCGGGTACCAAAGTGGGCTACCTGCCGCAGGAACCGCAGCTGGACCCTAAAAAAGATGTGCGCGGCAATGTTGAAGACGGCGTGCGCGAAGCGCTGGATGCTCTAGCCGGACTCGATCAGGTGTACACCGATTATGGCCTGCCCGATGCCGATTTTGACCAACTTGCCAAACAACAGGCCAGATTTGAAGATGTTATTCAGGCATGGGATGCGCACAACCTCAATCACAAACTGGAGCAAGCCGCCGATTCCCTGCGTTTACCGCCTTGGGATGCCGATGTAACTAAGCTGTCCGGTGGTGAAAAGCGTCGCGTAGCCCTGTGCCGCCTGCTACTCTCGCGACCTGATATGCTCTTGCTCGATGAGCCAACCAACCACTTAGATGCCGAATCAGTACACTGGCTAGAAGATTTCCTCTGTGACTTTAACGGTACCGTGGTGGCTATTACTCACGACCGTTATTTTCTCGACAATGCCGCTGGCTGGATTCTGGAACTCGACCGCGGCCGCGGCATTCCCTACGAAGGCAATTACACCACTTGGCTAGAAACTAAAGAGGCGCGCTTGGCTACCGAGGAGCGCACCGAATCGGCTCATCAGAAAGCCATCAAGACCGAGCTGGAGTGGGTGCGCCAAAGCCCTAAGGGCCGCCGAGCCAAAAACAAAGCTCGCCTGTCGCGTTTTGAAGAGATGCAGTCGCAGGATTTCCAAGCCCGCAACGAAACTAACGAGATCTACATTCCGCCCGGACCACGCTTGGGCGACAATGTCATTGATGTGAAAAACTTGAGTAAGGCCTTTGAGGGTCGCCAATTGCTCGACGATTTATCCTTTAGTGTTCCCAAGGGCGCGATTGTCGGCATTATCGGCGGCAACGGTGCGGGTAAATCGACTCTATTCCGCATGATTGCGGGTCAAGAGCAGCCAGATTCTGGCACTGTTACACTGGGCGAAACCGTAAAGATTGCCTACGTTGAGCAGGGCCGCGAGCATCTAGATAATGACATGAGCGTCTGGCATGCCATCTCTGATGGCCAGGACATGCTGCAAATAGGCGGCTACGAGGTGAGTTCGCGCAGCTACGCTGGCCGCTTTAACTTTAAAGGCTCGGACCAGCAAAAGCGCGTTGGCGATTTGTCCGGTGGTGAGCGCGGGCGTCTGCACTTGGCCAACACCTTAAAGCTCGGTGCCAACGTACTGCTGCTAGATGAGCCGTCTAACGACTTAGACGTAGAGACGCTGCGTGCATTGGAAGAAGCTATTCAAACCTTCCCTGGCTGCGCTTTAGTGATCTCTCACGATCGCTGGTTTCTCGACCGCGTCGCCACTCACATTCTCGCCTATGAAGACGACGGCGCAATGACCTTCTTTGAGGGTAACTACACCGAGTACCACGAGGACTTTGTGACGCGCAAGGGTAATGATGCGGGGCCTAAACGGATGAAGTACAAACCTATAAAAGTTTAATACTTCTGCTTTGTATTAGTCGCTTACCGAAAACTGCGTCCTGCGTTTTCGGTAAGCGACATCTCTATCGCTTTTCGGCAACTACCTCTGCATTGCGCCAATAAGCTGTATCGCTATCACTTCAGTAATGTACCTGCTCGTGCATTAAGGTCACTGTAGCGTTGAAAATTGCATGGTTATCACTAAATAATTTTGTTCACGACGTTGTTGTAAACAAGCTGTTCTTAAGTAGGCCCACTATTTGCTTTACCCCAACAAAAAACTGCAACAATGGGCTTTTCTTTGCTGTAAACGTCTAAGTCCGACAGGCTGCTTACTCATCAGGTAAACTGACCGCCACATTTCAAGTAAGTTAGATCACATCCTATGCGACAACTCATTCTCGGTGGCGCCCGCTCCGGCAAAAGTGTTCTGGCCGAGTGTTTGGCTCAGGCTACCCATAAACGACTGATCTATATCGCCACCAGCGATGCCCGCCGCAACGATACCGAAATGGCCGAGCGCATTGCGCGCCACAAACACCATAGAGGCAATGGCTGGCAGACGATTGAAGAACCCGTCGCGCTAGCTACCACGCTATTACAGCATTGCCGTGCGGATACCTGCGTACTAATAGATTGCACCACGCTGTGGCTAACCAACTGCCTATTTAGCGCAACAAACTGCTGGCAGAAGGAAAAATCAGCGCTACTAGAAGCGCTGCCCCAGTTAGCGGGTGAGGTAATATTTGTCGGCAATGAAGTGGGCCAAGGCATAGTGCCGCTGGGCGAGATCAATCGCAGCTTTGTCGATGAAAGCGGCCTGCTGCATCAAGATTTAGCTCGTATCTGCGACCGCGTTATTTTTTCCACCGCCGGTCTGCCACAAGTATTAAAGGGCGAGGCCTTATGAACTGGATAAGTAATCCCATTCAGGCCGCTAGCGAACAATATCGTACACAGGCCCAAGCCCAGCAAAACAGCTTAACCAAGCCGTTGGGATCACTGGGCCGACTGGAACAAATCGCTGTCGATTTGGCGGCGATTCAGAGCACAAATACTCCCGCTGCTGATACTATTGGCATTCATATTTTTGCCGCCGATCACGGTGTGGCAGCCGAAAATGTCTCGGCCTTTCCGCAGGTAGTGACCGGTGAGATGATCCGTAATTTTGCCGCTGGCGGCGCCGCTATTTCGGTCTTGGCGCAGCAACTGCGAGCGCCCCTAGCGGTGCATAACTTGGGGACCGTTAATGTCTGCGGCATAAACGGTTTATGGGTGGAAAATGAAACCCTTAAAAACGTTACGCATTACCAACTGGGCAGAGGCACAGCCAACTTTTGTCAGCAGGCGGCAATGACAGCAGAGCAGCTTACGCGCGCTCTTGAGATCGGTAAGCTGGCCGCAGAAGCTTCTATTAACGCAGGCTGTAATATTATTATCGGCGGTGAAATGGGCATTGCCAATACCACCAGCGCCACCGCGCTTGGCTGTGCTCTATTACAACTTGAGCCCAGCATTTTAGCCGGCCCGGGTACCGGCTTGAACGAACAGGGCATTGCCCATAAGTGCAATGTTATTGCCGCGGCGCTAAGTAAACATATGGCAGATAAACCGCCAACTCTGACAATATTGCAGCGCTTGGGCGGTTTTGAAATTGCCGCTCTAGTAGGATTTTATATTCGCGCTGCACAATTGCGCTGCGCGGTATTAGTAGACGGATTTATTTGTTCTATAGCTGCGCTAGTGGCGACTAAAATTGCGCCCCAGTGCCAAGGTTATCTGTTCCTCAGCCATCAATCCGCCGAGCCCGGCCACCATATTATTTGCCAGGCATTAAAATTAGAGCCACTGTTAAATTTAGGCATGCGCCTAGGTGAGGGCTCTGGTGCGGCGGTAGCGGCTAACTTACTACAAACGGCCTGCGCACTTCACAATGGCATGGCCACTTTTGACCAAGCCGCTATCAGCAAGGAGTAATTTTTGAGTTCCGACACGCTAACTACAACTATCGACCTGCTGCGTCACGGCGCCTGTGACGGCGGACAAATTTTTCGCGGCCACACAGATTCACTATTGAGCACCGAAGGTTTCGAGCAAATGAGTAATACCATAGGCGCTAACCCGCCCGCATGGGACTGTATTGTGTCGTCACCACTACGCCGCTGCGCCGACTTTGCCGAAATGTTATCGATTCAATACAACACGGATTTCTCGCTGCAGGATAACTTTAAGGAAATCAGTTTTGGCGACTGGGATGGTCGCGCGAGCGCCGACATAGAACAAGAGCAGGCGCCGGCCCTCGAAAAATTTTGGCAAGACCCGAGTCAATATCCACCACCCAATGGCGAAGCCCTAGCAGATTTTCACCAGCGTGTGAGCCACCAGTGGCGGCAACAACTGTTGCATGGGCAAGGTAAAAACATACTGCTGGTCTGCCATGGCGGAGTTATCCGAGTACTGTTAGCCGAGCTACTGGGCATGCCATTACAAAATTTATCGCGGCTAGATATTCCCTATGCCTCGCTGTCACGCATTCAAGTTTTTCACAGTCCAGGAAAACCCGATTGGCCGCAGGTGCAGTTTGTAAACAATGTGTATCCTTAATAACTAAAAACCTAAGTCATTATGACCAAGCCTATTATTATTGCCTTCTTATTTTTTAGCCGCCTGCCGATGCCCCGCATTGAAAAAATCGATGCGGCTGACAACGGCCATGCGCTGCTGTTTTTACCACTGGTAGGACTGGTTATTGGCGTATTGCTGTGGCTAAGTGCCTGTTTATTACAGGGCCACATTGGCAGTGATGTGCTGGCGGCAATACTACTAGCGCTGTGGTGTGCATTAACCGGCGGCCTACATTTAGATGGCCTGGCCGATAGCGCCGATGCCTGGCTGGCCGGTGGCGACAAAACCCAAAGCTTAGACATAATGAAAGACCCGCGCTGTGGCTCGGGGGCAATTATTACCCTTGTGTGTGTGCTGTTAATTAAATTTACCGCACTCAGCGCACTGCTGAACGGCGAACAACACTGGCTGTTAATACTGGTGCCGATACTCGGACGAGCCAGCGCATTGTTATTATTTTTAACTACACCCTATGCCCGCGAGCGAGGTTTAAGCCGTGACTTTGCCGAACATGCGCCGCGCACAATGATTGGCACATTACTGACAATTATCACAGCCATCACTGCCTTGTGTGTGGGCCTGCAGAGCGCGCTGCTACTGGCCGTTGTAACTGCGCTGCTAATTTACGCGCTGCGGAGGCTAATGCTAAAACGCCTGGGCGGCAGCACTGGCGATACCAGTGGCGCACTGATTGAAATTATCGAGATGGGAGTATTAATGGTACTGAGTATTCATTAGTGCTTAATCAGTTAGCGATTAACGCCTCTCAGAGTCGCCTGGCGCCGGTGGTTGCAATACCAGTTCGGCACCCAACCAGATGGCTTTATCGGACTGCCATGCGACTTGATCGTGTACTTCAGGGTGTACTAGTACAGATAGACTCTGGCGGTGTTTCTGCAGCCAATCAATCAATGCCAGGTATTGCGCCTGCTCAAAATGTATTTCAAACATCGGCTGTGGATGCCACCCTATCGGCTTATCCACCAAAAAGAAAACCTCAGCTGCGGCAATATTCGATTCAAGTAATTGGCTGCGCACATTAACGGCCGTCGCGCGTGAGCTTTGATCAAAATAAATGTGGGCGTGATATTTCATAGCAGCAACAACTCCAAGGCATTAATGACTAAAACCTTAAATTTCAAAATCCTTAACGACCAAAACCTTAACTACCAAAACCTTAACTTCCAAAACCTTAACTTCCAAAACATAGATATTTAATTTCCATGTATTCATCCAAACCGTATTTGGACCCTTCGCGCCCGAGGCCCGATGATTTAACGCCGCCAAAAGGTGCACTGGCATTGGAAATAATACCCTCGTTAATGCCGACCATCCCGGCCTCTAGCTGCTCCGCCACACGCCAGCAACGGTGGATATTATCACTGTAAAAATAAGCCGCTAAACCAAAGGGCGTATCGTTGGCCATAGCAATGGCTTCAGATTCTTTATCGAAGGGAATAATTACCGCCAATGGGCCAAAGGTTTCCTCCCGGCATATGGACATTGTTGCTTGGCCATTGGTAATCAGCGTCGGTTCGATATAATTTCCACCCTGTTGCACACAGCTAACGCCACCTAATATAAGCTGGCCACCTTGGGCGACCGCATCATTAATATGATCATTTACCTTTTCTACTGCAGCGCGATTAATTAACGCCGACTGATTAACGCCTTCGTCAAAGCCATCGCCCAATTTCAATTCGGCCATTGCGATGGCAAGTTGTTTACGAAATTCTGGTTCAATCGCACGCTGAACTAAAAAACGATTCACGCAGACGCAGGTCTGGCCGGTATTGCGAAATTTAGCGGCCATAGCACCCGCTACGGCTTTATCGATACTGGCATCATCGAAAACAATAAAAGGGGCATTGCCGCCCAGTTCCAGCGATATTTTTTGTACATGTTCGGCGGCATTAGCCATCAACTGGCTGCCAATTTTGGTTGAACCGGTAAAACTGATTTTTGTAACAACAGCACTAGCGGTAAAAGTAGCGGCAATGGCACTGGCGCTGCCAGTGATAACATTAAACACACCGCTGGGAATACCCGCTTCCTCGGCTAAAACGGCCAGCGCTAACGCCGAAAAAGGCGTCGCGCTGGCAGGTTTAACAATAATAGTACAACCCGCTGCGAGTGCTGCGCCCGCCTTGCGGGTAATCATCGAGGTGGGAAAATTCCAGGGGGTAATCGCGGCGCAGACACCAACACCTTGTTTTATGGTGACTATATGTTGGCCCGGTTTAACCGCCGGTATCGTCTCGCCGTAGGCGCGCGTGGCCTCTTCGGCAAACCAGGTAAAGTAGGAGGCGGCATAAACAATTTCGGCCTTGGCCTCGACCAGTGGCTTACCCTGCTCTAGGGTCATTAATGCCGCTAATGCATCAGCGTGTTGCAGCATTAATTCGGCCCAACATCTTAGCAGAGCACTACGTTCAGCGGCTGATTTAGCTCGCCATGCGGGTAGCGCTTGTGCTGCGGCGCTGATGGCCTGGGAGGTTTGTGGGGCGCTAAACTTGGGTACATGCCCAATAATCTCTCCGCTGGCTGGATTATCGACATCTATCCAGTCCTCATCGCCCTCGATCCAGCGACCATCGATATAACATGCCTGTTTAAAAAACCGAGAATTTACTACCTGATCACGCATATTGATTATTCCAGCAGAGGTACATCTTTTTTAAGGCTAACCATAGGCTAATTATGGCCGCAAATTCTAGGTGACAATAATAAACAACAAAACGCTAACAGGGATGTCCTGTTAAATATCAGCGCTAATATCTGATAATGCCGCGGCGAGACGCTGCCAATTTTGTTCGGTATTTGGGGGCAGGCCAAAGCGCAGCCCGGGGCTTGAGTATTCGTCCAGCAGTCGCACCAAAATACCCTGCTGCGCCAGCAGTCGATATACCTTATCGGCCCTGTCTAGCCAGACTGTTTGAAACAGCTCACAGCCATAGGCTCGGCTCGCAAAGTTCGACTGTAATAAATTGTTTAAACGCTCAGCCTGTAATGGTAACTGCTGCTGCATTTGTTGCTGCCAAACACGGTCTAACAGCGCCTGTTTAGCCGCCCAGCGCGAAGGGGTTGTTAGTGCCCAAGGACCTAAGTCTGCCTCGGCGAGATTAAGCAGCTGCGGCCAGGCTAACAGTGAGCCGACTCTAACACCGGCCAAACCAAAAAACTTACCCAGCGAGCGCAGTACAATTAGCCCCGGCGAGCCAACCTCTGCGGATAAACTCCACTCGGATTTAACATCAGCAAACGCCTCATCGACAATTAACCAGCCCTGTTGCTGATTAAGCTGATGCTGCCACTGCAGCAGTTGCGATTTTTCAATGCGAACACCGCTCGGGTTATTGGGATTAATGACCACCAGAGCAGAGCAATCTTTTAGCTGCTGAGGGCTGGGAGTTGTTCGATACAATTGACAGTTAAAACCTGCCCGCTGCCATGCGACAAAGTGTTCTTGGTATCCCAATGCGGGCAGCAACACTGTGTTTTTATGATCGCCTAAACGCTGCAACCAAATAGGCAGTCGCTCAATAGACCACTGACTACCGGGGGTCATCATTAATGTCTGACACTGATAGTACTCCATCGCAATGCCCTCAAGGCCATCATCACTTTCGGGTAAGCGCTGCCAGTTTTCTACCGGCATATTTGCCAGCGGGTAACTCTGGGGATTAATCCCTGTAGATAAATCCAGCCATTGCGGTCGCGGAATATTAAACGCTGACGCCGCGTCATTTAAACGGCCACCATGAATAACGCTAGTCATAACAGCAGCATGATTGAGGCCGTAGTAGCGGAAAAAACTCGCTACTAACAGCTGCAATGTCATAACCTAGAACGTCGACCATAAGCCACTGCGCCATTATAAAAAGTGCCCCAATAATGACACCACCAACAGCAGTAGCGGCAATAAATAATAACTGCGTTCGACCAGTAATAAAGCGCTGCCGATATGGGCGGCATGGGGCTGGTCACCAGCGCCCAGCATTGGCCGTTGTTTTAATTCGCCGTTATAACGTTGATCGCCGCCAAGCTGAATTGCTAAAGCGCCCGCTCCGGCAGCCATCACTGGGCCTGCATTGGGGCTGTACCAGCGGCGACCGTAGTGCCAAGCAGCTGCGAGTGAGCGAGGCTTTTGCAGAGCAAAAAGTAATACCGTAACGCGAGCGGAAACATAACCCAGCATATCGTCGATACGCGCGGCCCAGCGACCAAAAAAGTTGTAACGGGCATTGCGGTAACCCCACATAGCATCGAGCGTATTGGCTAGACGAAACAGCACTACCCCTGGAATACCAAATACCAGATACCAAAAAAACACCCCAATCACACTGTCGTGACTGTTTTCTATCACCGACTCAATCGTGGCGGTGGCAATCTCTGGCTCGGTTAAGGTGTCGGTATCGCGACTAACCAGCATCGATAACGCTTGCCGCGCCGAAATTAAATCGCCCTGCTGCAGTGGGGTGAATATGTCTAGCGCATGCTCTTTTAAACTGCGCGCGCCAATGGCGATATAAATAACTACAACACTGAGCAGCCAGTAGATAACCGCACCCCATGACAGAACTATTAGCTGAGTGACTATAGCGCTAACAATGACCACCGGCATAACTGCCAGCAGCCAAGCGACAACCCCCATAGCCCACAAGGTAAATTGGCTGTGACTGTTTGGATAGAGCTGACCCTCTAAATATTTTGCCCACAGACCAAAGCCCACCAATGGATGAAAACGACGTGTTTCACCCAGCATTCGGTCCAGCCAGAGCGCGGCCAGAATCGCGGTGCTACTGAGTAATAAATAGGCAGTCATAATGGTCAGCCTACGAGTTGTTCCTACTCAACCAATCAGACAAAGCAAACATCAAACCAGAAAATACAAAAGTAGCGTGCATAATGATTTTCCATTTAACATGGGCTAAGTCATAACTTTCCATCTCGATAAATACTCGCAATAATTCAATTGCTGAAATAGCTACAATAGAGCCTATTACTTTCATTTTAAGTTCAGAAAAACCAACTTTACCCATCCAGCTTGGCTTGTCCTCATGGTCGTCGACATCCATTTTCGAGACAAAGCTTTCGTAACCGCTAAAGGTGATAATAATAAGCAGATTGGCGATTAGGGCTAAATCGATCAAACCGAGAATATCGACCACTAAGCCACTGCTGGTTATTTCGCTAAAGTGGCTGAGGATGGAGGCAAACTTCATCGCAAACTTAGCCATCAGCAGCAGTACTGCCAGTATTAAACCGATGTAAAATGGGGTGAGTAACCAGCGACTGGCAAACAGCCCCTTCTCAAATATTGTCTCTATATTTTTCACTATTATTTTCCCTCTAAAGAGGACTCCGTAAATGTGTCACACAGTGATAACAACTGGTCGATATCAATAGATTCGGCGACCGAGTCAGCTAGACGCTGTAAATCTTGTTCGCGACGAGCACGATAATCGACAGCCTCAACAGTCTCTAAACACGCCCATTTTAACAGACTGGCAAGAGCCGCAGGATGATCAAATAAGCCATGGATATAAGTACCGCTGATTTGATCATCAAGGCTACGAACCCCGTCATTATAACCGCAGTCGGCGGCCTGCAAGCGGGCAAATGGATTGTCCAAAGCGGGGCCAGTGCTAACGCCGCAATGAATTTCATACCCTTCAACCATGGCGCCATCCATCAATGTGCCAGCGACTTGCCGCAATTGTTTGCCGGCCAGTAGCTGCGTGTTAAATTCCAGCAAACCCAAGCCCTCAGTGACACCTGGCTTATCTTCGATGCCATCGGGATCATCAATAGAGACACCCAACATTTGGTAACCACCGCAAATACCCAGTAGTTTGCCTCCGTATCGCAGATGCTTAGCGATATCTTTATCCCAGCCTTGCTGACGCAAAAACTCCATATCAGCGCGTACATTTTTGCTGCCGGGCAAGACAATTAAATCGGCGCTAGGCAGAGCCTCGCCTGGCCCGACGAATATAAACTCCACCTGCGGATGTAACCGCAGGGCATCAAAATCTGTGTGGTTTGATATGCGCCTCAGTGCCGGCACCACTATTCGCATGGCATCGCTGCGCTCGGCCTGAGTATTTTCGGTCAACGCATCCTCAGCTTCGATGTGCAGCCCCTGCAAATAAGGAATCACCCCCAGCACTGGCTTGCCCGTTTTTTGCTCCAGCCAATCTAGCCCAGACTCCAACAATTTAATATCGCCGCGAAAACGATTGATAACAAAACCAATGACACGATTTTGCTCCGATTCGCTGAGTAGATCCAAAGTGCCAACTAAATGGGCAAATACACCGCCTTTATCGATATCAGCGATAATAATAACAGGGCAATCGACCGCCTCCGCAAAGCCCATATTGGCGATATCGCGGTCACGCAAATTAATTTCGGCGGGGCTACCCGCACCTTCAACCATAATAAAATCATACTGCGCCTGTAACCGAGTATGAGATTCCAGCACCGCCGCCATAGCGGTGCTTTTATAGTCATGGTATGCGACAGCGTCTAAGTCGAGTACGGCCTTACCATGAATAATGACCTGCGCCTGTTTGTCGCTGCTGGGTTTTAGCAGCACCGGATTCATATCGGTGTGCGGTGCCAAGCGTGCGGCCTCAGCCTGCACCGCTTGAGCGCGACCAATTTCACCACCGTCTGCGGTCACGGCAGAATTTAAGGCCATATTTTGTGGCTTAAAGGGCACTACTTTTTTATTCTGATCGGACAATATACGGCACAGCGCTGCGACTAAAGTGCTCTTGCCTGCATCAGAGGTAGTGCCCTGCACCATTAATGTTCGCGGTGGTTTTTTACCTGGCACCTCTGGGCTGTCTATATTAGCCCGCTTTAGACTATTTATATCAGCCTGCTCAGAATGGTGCTGTTGTTGATTTTCTTCTAGGCTCTGCCACTGCTGTTGAGCTAGTGCAGCTTTTTTTCTATCCCAACTATCGACCATTAAATAATCGTCGAGCTTACCTCGCTCGGCCCAACCCGCGTCTATTAACATAGGCTGATCATAGAATTTTTCGACATGGCCCAAGCACAAAAGAGCAATCACCTCACAATCGGCGGGTAACTTTAAGCAAGCACGAACGGATTCTGGCTCATAAATAGAAACCCAACCCATGCCGATACCCTCGGCACGAGCGGCCAGCCAAATATTTTGAATGGCGCAGGACGCCGAGGCTAAATCCATTTGAGGCAGCGTTCGACGACCAAATACATGTCGCTTACGCTTGTCCATTAGAGTCACCGCAATGAGCTCACCGCACTCGAGTAGGCCCTCTACTTTTAAGCGAGAAAAATCCGCACCTTTACTGCCTAATACTGCAGCCGTTTTGTCTTTTTCTTGCTGAGCAATATCATGTAACTGCTGACGAATATCGCGATTTTTAATCTGTATAAATCGCCAAGGCTGCATAAAGCCTACACTCGGTGCGGTATGGGCAGCACCTAGCAGTCGATGCAATAAATCATCGTCGAGTGGGTCGGATAAAAAATGACGCATATCACGGCGCTGGTAAATAGCTTTATAAACCGCTTCTATTTCAGGCTGGGTAAAGGCGTTGGGGGTATTTTTTTCACTCGTAATCATTGGCAGGTAAGGCCCGTCCTAAGCGGTAAGAAAATATGATGGATCGGAACGCAGAGTTTTCTATTTAGTACCGATAATACAATGAAGAGAAAAGGTAAGTTCTGGCACAGTCATTACCATTCGATACCTTTTTGGGCTTTTATTCCATTATTGAAAGCATGCTTTACCGCCTTAACTTCACTCACTGTATCAGCAATATCAGTCAAATATTTCTTAGCGCCGCGACCGGTAATAATAATATTCTGATCTTTTGGTCGGTTTTCTATGGCTTCGATAACTTTTTGCTTGTCGAGGTATTTGTAATTGAGCATATAGGTCAGCTCATCTAAAACAATAAGCTTAATCTCGGGGTCTTTAAATAAGTGTTCACTCTCGGACCAAGCTTTCTCTGCCGCCTCGCGGTCCTTGTCTGAGTCCTGTGTGTCCCAAGTAAACCCAGTACCCATAACGTGGAATTCACAGCCGGGTAGGTTTTCTAAAATAGTACGTTCACCACAATCCCAGCTGCCTTTAATAAATTGCACGATTCCCACTTTAAAACCATGCCCTAAGCAACGCACCGCAGTGCCAAATGCCGAGCTACTTTTACCTTTACCATCACCAGTCAATACAATAACGATACCTCGCTCAATCGTAGCTTTCGCTACCATCCCATCGACTATTTCTTTGCGCTGTTTCATACGCTCTTCGTGACGTGTTTTCTTCGCATCAGATTGCGCGTCAGAGGTGTTTTCTTTAGCAGTCATAATATTACTCGTTGTTGCTCAAACGACTCAGTTGATTAAGTAGCAAGTTAAAAAATTATCTGAAAAAATTGCTTAAATTTTAAATACCCAGGCTGGTTTTGGCTATATCATCGCAAACCCTTAGATGCATAGGAACTAGTACACATACAACATTACGTTTGCATCCCTCTTAAACCCCACGGGTAATAACAGCGCCACACTAAGAATCAATAGCCTATTCACGTGCTGCTTGTTCTTAGATTCGACCTTACTAGGCGAAACTTAGCGGTAAGGTCAAAGCTAAAAACGCTCAACACATGGTCATATTGAACAGCCATTTGGTATGTGCTGGCGTCCGGCCTAAGTTTAGCAGGCTATACCGACTATATCGCCACTCCATTCGGCCAAGATGGCGCTAACCGCAGCCAAAAGTGCGCAAAATACCGCCATAGGCTTGAACAGGGTAATTGTTTAATACACAAAATAAATCGAGGAAGAGAAAATAAACAGGTGCATAGCGAAAAACGAGCCTCAGTTACACATACCGAGAGTGCAGCGTTGAATCCGACTTAATAAAAACGACAACACCATTAATAATGGCGGGCAATTAAAGGGTTCAGTAGAACTGTGTCAAACGATACGCCAATACTGCGCAATTTGCCCCATGGCGCTTACGCCTCTACAATTAACGCAGATGACTTTGCTTACGAGGCCGCTCTAATGAGTGAATGTCAGCATGACCACTGGCGCTTTAGCCGCATTATTGCCGTCTATACATTTGCACGGCGCAAGCACAATAACTGCTTCCAGGTAGTGCAGCCCGACATCTCTATGCACTAACTGCTGATTGAGCTAAACCAAAGCAATACTTAGGCGGCCGAGCTGCTATAAACAAGAGGATTTTTTATGACTGACTCCCCACAAGAACAACCCGAACGCCGTGACTCTCCTCGTGTTCCTTACCGCGCTTACGCCACACTTACTACCACCAGCCATCACTACCCGGTACACATTGTCGACCTGTCATTTAACGGTGCGTTGGCAGCACTGATTGAACCGCATGGGTTAATCGCAGGCGACGAGGTTACGCTCCATATTGATCTCGAAGAGGGCGCGCCGATTAAAATGATGGGTATCCTGGCCCACCAAGAACAACATTATTTAGGCGTAGAGTGTCATTCCATCAGCACCGACACTCAATCCAGACTGCGTGCACTGCTTAAAGAGCAACATGAAGAGATATCAAAGCGCTAGCATCGATAAAACTCATTTAATCGCTACTACCGCCAATAACAACAACCTTTTAGATAGAGGGTAGAGTGCCTCTCCATTAGCACCGACACTCAATCCAGACTGCGTGCACTGCTTAAAGAGCAACATGAAGAGA
>CAWVSV010000062.1:0-14557 GCA_963933095.1 uncultured Cellvibrionales bacterium | reverse complement strand
CCGCTGGGGTGCTGAAGTAATCCGCATCCAGCGCCGTGCCATCGGCCAAGCTCAGCGTCAAGGTACTGCCGGCCGCTGCGCCGTTAACCGCCACTGCAAAGATCGCGTCCACGCCTTCCACAACGGTGATGTCGTTGCTATTGCCCGCCGCACCGCCTGGGTTGCCGATGGTCACAGTCGGGGTGTCGTTGTCGGTGATCGTCGCCGTGGCGCTGTCGTTGTACGCCGTGCCATTACTGCTCAGGCTGACGTTCAGGGTGAAGTTTTCGCTGCTTTCATCGATCAAGTCGTCGATCGTGTCGGTGCGCACCTGCAGTGCGGTATCACCGGCACTCAAGCTGATGGCGCCGCTGATGTCGGTCCAGCTGCTGCCGCCGTCGGTGCTGTATTGGAAGTTGCCTGCCGCTGGGGTGCTGAAGTAATCCGCATCCAGCGCCGTGCCATCGGCCAAGCTCAGGGTCACAGTACTGCCCGCCGCCGCGCCAGTAATCGCCACCGCAAAGACCGCATCGGTACCTTCAACAATGGAGATGTCATTGCTGTTGCCAGCCGCATCGCCAGGATTGCCCACGGTCACGTTTGGAATCTCAATAACATATGGCTCAACCGTCGTTGCCATACCCTTATCGCCATTGGTATCAAAGGCGTAAGCCGTTGCATCGACTTGACGGTCGGCATCGGCCGGTAGATCGGCACCAGGCACTTCGACGGAAAACTTGCCGTCACTGCTGTAGTTGGTGCTGTACACCTTACCGTTGAGGGTCAAATTAACGAAACCAGAGCTCATATTGGCGAGTGTTACGGTACCGGTGATAGTGACCGGCTGACTCGCCTCGGCGGATGTGATTAGGTTGTCGCCGGTGATTGGGTCTATATCGACACTGACATTGTCGAGCATAGGGCCGTCGTTATCGAAGATTCTGAGTGAACCCTGACCGTCGGCCAACAGTGCATTATCGGACGGATTGCGGATATTAATAAAGGCAATTTCGGTGTCTTCGATCAATAAATCGTCGACTATCGCTACCCGTATAGTCTGACTAGTAACACCTGGGTCAAAGGTTAGAGTACCTAGCACATCTTCAAAATCATCGCCGGCGATGGCGCCCAGACTGGTGGCATCGTAATCAACAGTTACAGCTGTACTTGAAGCCTGACTCATCGACACGGTAAATTCGGCGAAGCCCTGTCCTTCGACAGCATAAACAAAGTCAATACTTAGTAGAGGCAGTGTTGTCGGTACGTCGTTGTCAAATATTTTAAATTCAATATGTTCGTCGTAGAATTCATCGCCTGATAAATCGGCGTCGAAGTATTCGGTTGGCTCAATTTTGGCATCGTCAAAAATCGGCACTCTGACCATTACCGAGCTATCACCCGCACCCAACGTCAGTGAGAACGTTGGCACAGAAACGCCGTCGGTAAAGCTCATCGAATACAGACCAATACTGTTCCAGCTGACGCCGCCATCATTGGAATACAATACCGGCATAGTGTAATCGTCAGCGTACTCGGCAATGGCGCGACCTAGCGCGACACTTAGGTTCTCACTGGTGAATTTCAGCTGCAGGGTAGTATCGTAATCAAAAGTCAGAGAGCTGTTTAGCGTAAACTCATTGTAACCATCGCCTTCGTTAACATCAGGTATAGTCGCGGACAGGTGCGATTTGTAAGTATCTAAAGTACCCGAGCTAACTTCACGGAAGACGGTCCAGTCTTCGACCCTATAATCTATAGACAGATTTTCAAGATCGTACGGCGTAACACCATCATTTAACTCGATAGCATAGCTACCATCGCCGTTATCTATCAGAGTGCCCACTGACGCAAATTCAGCATTAAGCTGTACATTTTTCACAACCAGATTTTCAAACGTAACCTGGTTGGGGGTAGCGCCGACCAACAGGTCGTCCGTAGTAAAGGTAATAACACCTTCAGCTTCTTTAAAATTATAGGTAATTAAACCACCAGGGACATCGAGGGTATCGACATTGCGGGCATCGGCAGCAGCCGGCGTACGATCTGCTGCTAACGTTTGAATCGTACCCGCAACATGATTCATGGCGATAGTTTCGAAAACGTTAACGCCATCGCCACTGACATCGCGCTCAGTATCGCGAGTAAATTCAATGTCAACGTGAGCCAGAGCCCTAGAAATCATCTCTTTACCAGAAGAGGCAATGCTTAATTCGTAACCGGTAAAAGCGTCGCGCATTTCCTGGGTGATGTTTATATTAGTGGCGTAACTGGCAGCGTTATCTTGCAAATTACTGGTGCGTAAAACACCGTCGGCTGGGTTCGCATCCTGCAGGTCATCATCGAGCGCCTGCAAGAAAATAGCCATATTCTCGACGTACATCGAGTTGTTATCGGTTAACGCTGTACCGGCAATATCCTGCAAAAACAGTATACTGCCTTGAATGACATCAGCGTTAAAAACGGCCACTACCACATCACCTACAGTGAAGGTAACGGTGTCGCCATCGCGGAATTGAAATTGACCAGCAAGACCGGAGTCGCCGGTTAAACCCGACAAGCCCGATGACGTGCTGTAACTAACACCATTCACAAGGTTATCAGCGAACTGGGCGCTTTCGATACTGCTGTCGGTAACAGGCTCAACAACAGACACGGGAGCCATTGCCAACTGTACAGTATTTACGCCGCTGTCTTCGACAGAGGCGCGTTCTGGGCGACCAAAAGTTGAGGTATTAAAGCCACTGTCGGGATTGGTCCGCTCGGCGGTCATAAACAGCCGCAAACCCTCACCCGATGACTCGCCCTCAATACCATTACCTGAAGGAGCATCCTCACCAGCCGCTGTGGCTGGCAGCAATTCTTCTAGGTCGGCACCCTCTTCAACGGCGCTCAATAGACGGTCGAGGTTAAAGGCTTCATCTAAAGTGTCTTCAACGCCAATCTCATTCAAACGGTCCAACAGCTCTTGATCAAAATTCTGCTGTTGATCGTGCCCGAGAGTCACGACTGCGCCACTGGGCAGAGTGATTACCACGGCGCTGGCGCCTGCTGTAATTATGCGCTGATTGAGATAGACAGGATCACCAGCAGAAATAAACTTTTCCTCGCCGGAGGGCATCAATACTCTAACATCACCATGAGTGGCGCCAACTTTAGCAATTGCCGAACTACTTACAGACCCGTTGAAATTATTATTAGCCATATCAAACTTCCTCAATCTTTAATTCTATCGATGCTTTAACGCAAACAGCCAGGCATTAAGCCTGGCTCTGAAGCATTCTTTGATTTATTGCGCTGGCTCAAACTGCGTTAGCAATGTGCCCATGCCATTTAATATTCGGTATTGCGAAAATAGTAAGTCGTACTGAGCCGTCACTAGTGAACGCTTGGCGCCCACCAATTCGTTTTCAGTATTAAGCAAATCCAGCAACGTACGCTTGCCAATGTTGAACTGCTTTAAATAGGAGGAGCGAGTATCTTCGGCGGCACGCACATGCACCTTCAGGTATTTCATTTGTTCGCGTAAACCCTCAAAGGAGCTCCACGATAAACGCAAACTTTCCTCGACTTGACGCTTGGTGTCGTTACGCACATCTTTAGACTCTTCCAACAAATAAGCGCTCTGTTTACGACGGGCCTTGTCGGCGCCACCGTTAAACAAGTTATAACGCAGGCGCAGGGCTGCAATTAATTCTTCATCCTCACCCTCAACACCGTTGATATCTTCATCCCAGCGCTTATCAACTTCAACCGACAGACGCGGCCAAAAAGGGCTCTCAGCTGCATCATATTGAGCATTTGCGGCTTGCACATCGGAACCAGCCGACAGCAATGTTGGGTGCAAATTATTAGCGAATTCGATGGCAGCGTCGACAGTCGCCGGCAACTGACCTTTCACCTGCGGTTTAATCAAATTTTCTTCCGAGCGGAAGAAGCCGGTCACACGATTGAAATTGGTTTTAGCATCGGTCAGGTTATTTTGCGCCACAATCACGTTGCTCTGTGCCAGCGCTAATCGAGCGCTAATTTGATCTAAATCAGCCTGACTACCGACCCCGGAACGCTGGCGCAACACCATCTGATCATGAATATTTTGATGCTCATATAAGCTGTTGCGGGCAATATCAAGCAGCTCAGCTTGACGCAGCAGGTTTAGATAGACTTCGCTAGTGCGCAAACTTAGGTCTTCGGCGGTAGCCACCTTAGTATGACCTGCACTGTCAGTACGGGCCTGCTGGCGGCGGACTTCAGAACGTGTACCAAAACCCTCGAACAAACTCTGGCGAGCACTTATAGAAGCTTCGTGACGTGTTAAGTCAGTATTAATATCTACTGGCCTATCGACCTCTTCGTAGCCAATGCCAATAGCAGCATCTAACGTTGGGTAATAGCCCGCCTTGGCTTGGCGAATTTCCTGCTCACGCGACAGGTATTCATTGCGCGCAGCCTGCATATTAGGATGTGAGATAAGGGTTGCTAAAACAATGTCATCGAGCGTGTATTTGTTGACCCGAAGCTCGCTATTAGAGTGAGAATTTGTACGTTCATCTAATGTTGGACGCTTTTGCGTGTAGGCAACTTTTTCGTAGCCTCCACCGGCAACAGAAGATCGATCGCGCCCCTCTGGCTGAAAAGTATATTCGCTAAGCGCCGCTGACGATGCATTTAGCCTGGGCATATCGGCCCATTCGGCCACACTTGGCAATTTCAATTCAGAGCCCACAATCAGGCTATCAATACGACCTTTGCTAAACGCCGAAGAATTTTGGGCATATAAATATTCTGTGACCGCATCAAGTTTAATGTCAGACTCAGGGCGTACTTGCTTACCTATAGCTTCGAGGCTATCTCCTAGCTGCACCTTATAAATCTCAGGCGTGCTTTCAGCACTAGTGAGCCCCGAAGATAGCAAGAGGCAAAATGGCAGCAGCAGTGCCGCCAGCAACCGATATGAGCTATTGGAATGTTTCATGAGAATCCCTGAGTTTTAAGTAAAATTTAATTTAGTTATTTATTATTTGAGCTCAACTGCACAAAACTAAACGCTGATTTTTGGAGGGCCTTGATGTTCAACACACAGCCCATATTTGTGACACAGCTCACACTTTTTATTATGCAACTAAAGTATTAGCAAGAGAAGCTTTACTTGCATTGAAACTATAAAAATGTTTTTGATATAACAAAATAGCTGTAGGACATTGAAAAAACAAAGATATTTGACACAAATCGAAATAACAAAATCTTCATACCATTGAGGAACTCAACCTGAGGCCCTGTATATAGAATAGCACTGACTATTTAATGTTATAGAGTCGATTTAAGAATTTAACCCGACACCGCGCGCTCATCGGTTAATATATGGAGAGTAATAGCCGGCACTCACCTTCATAGTGAAGTGAAGCGAAGTGAATCGAAGCGACGTACAACAACCACCTCAACGTTTAAGCAGGGCCAATTGCTTAGTTTTCAATATCGGCTACAAATTGAATCAAAAACGGCTGGCTAAGCACAAAAAAACCTCAACGCTCGCGCAGGGCCAATTGCTTAGTTTTCAATATCGGCTTTAGAATATAATCAAGAACTGTTTTCTCACCGGTTAATATATCCACGCTCACGGTCATCCCTGGAATAATAGGCAGCGGCGCACTCTCACGCCCTAAGTACGCCAACTCTGTCTCCACCCGGACCAAATAGTAGCTATCTCCCTCCTCATCAACAATGGTGTCGGGACTAATATGAATGACCTCACCCTGCAAGCTGCCATGCACGGCAAAATCATAAGCGGTGACCTTTACCATAGCTTTTTGGCCGGGGTACAAGAAAGCGATATCCGCCGGCCGCACCCGAGCCTCCACCTGCAGCTTATCCTCGCTAGGAACGATTTCCAGAATATCCATGCCCGGCTGAATCACCCCGCCCAAAGTAGTAATAAGCAGGCGTTTGACTGTACCGGCTACCGGTGAGCGCACTATTTGTCGATCGACTCGGTCAGACAGCGCCGAACTGGTCTCTTTTAGACGCGATAATTCAGAGCGCACTTCATTGAGCTCTTTTTGGGCCTCGTTGCGAAACGAGAGACCGGCGTTGGCTAGTTTTTCAACCGCCTCGTTCAAGCTCGACTGCACCCGAGGCAATGCCAGTTCAGCACCGGTTAACTCGCCCTTAAGATCATTCGCTTGACGCTCTAAACGCAGTACTTCCACCTCAGAAATAGCGCCATCTTTTACCAACGGTTTGGTCATCGCTACTTCACTAGCAAGTAATTCATAGCTGCGTGCCAACTGCCCGCGCTTAGCCTCTAATTCGGACAGCTCCTGTTGTTTCTGCTCGCGCTGCTCGTGCAATACCGAGGTTGCACTAAGCAACTCCAAACGGCGCGATCCGTAGAGCGCCAACTCTTCATCAATAAGCTCTTGCTCTATGCCGGTAATCGCACTGACATCAAAAGGCTGACCTCTAGCCTCGGCTTTTAAGCGCGCCAACTTAATGCGCAGCTGCTCATCGGTAACATCTGCTTCGCGCAGCGAGGATGAGAACCTTGAATCGCTCATGCGCAGCAGCGGCTGGCCCGCTCCCACCGTCTCACCTTCACGGACAAAAAATTCGGCAATGATGCCACCCTCTAGGTTCTGCACCACTTGAATATAACTGGAGGGAATGACCTTACCCTCACCACGGGTAAACTCATCGACATAAGCCAGTGCCGCCCACATAAACATGGCGACAAAAAACAGCAGCATGGCCCACAACAACTGCTGGCCGCCCCTAGGGGATTGTTCCATGACCGCTGCTGATGCCGATGACATATACGACAGATCATCGCTAAATTCGACATCAGACTCAAACCAATGCGACCATAATTGTTTAAGCTTGCGCCTAAACAGGCTCACTTTCGAAGCTTCTTGTTTTTCAGGTTCAGACATACATTAATACTTCTGTGGCATAAATTGTGATTTTTGCCCGAAGGCAAAAACGCATACTGCCAAAGTTGGCAGAAATGCATCCTTAGCGAGAGCAACAGCTTGGTCAATATCGGCCGACCCTTTGCATCCCTGCAATCGCGACATACCATGCGATCGGAACATAAGTTCAGCGCTGACACTGCTATCGGACACAAAGTGCATTGTTACGATGATACGCGCAGCTGGCCTTTGCGCAGGGCTTCTAACACCGAATCCTTAGGCCCGTCGGCAATTAACTTGCCCCGGTCCAATACCAAAATGCGATCTACCAGCGACAACAGTGAGGTCTTATGAGTGATAAGTACCATGCTCTTACCTTCAGCGTGTGACACCAACTGACTCTTAAAACGTTCTTCGGTACTGTTATCCATACCAGAGCTGGGCTCATCGAATAAATATATAGGCGGGTCGTTGATTAGCGCACGCGCCACCGCCACACTTTGACGCTGGCCACCCGAAAGTGCCTCGCCACGCTCACCCACCTGCCGCTCTAGCCCCAGCGGATGACTGTTTGCAAATTCACTGACACCGGCAATATCGGCAGCACGCAGCACCTCGGCATCGGTGGCATGCGGAGCCCCGTAAACAATATTGTCACGGATACTGCCGAAGAACAGCACCAAATCCTGCGGCACATAGCCAATATGGTAACGCACGTCAGCCGGATCTATCTGCTTGGAATCAATACCATCAAACAGCACCGCACCACTTTGGGGCTGATAGAGACCCAGCATTAACTTTTGCAGAGTGGTTTTACCAGAGCCAATACGACCGACAATAGCCACTTTTTCGCCCGACTTGATGGAAAATGAAATATTCTGCAGCGATGCCTGCTGTTCATCCGGATAGTTAAAACTCACACCGGCAAAACTAATCGCGCCCTCAAATGTCGGCCGCTTAACAAAACGGCGCTCTTGATCGCGTTCCTGCTCTCGGGCGACAATCGTATTCAGAGATTGCAGCGCGGTCTTGGTTTGGTGGTAGCTCACTAGTAAGCCCGCCAACTGACCCATAGGCTGCAACGCCCGCGACGTTAGCATTACACACGCAATTAGCGCGCCCATAGTTAGCTCTTTTTCAGCTATTAAATAAACACCCACTATTACCACGGCCACCGACGCCATTTGCTGCACGCAACCGGCAGCGGTGGTAGCCGAATTAGACAGCAGACGGGAGCGCTGACCCCAAACCGACAAATGACCGACTGATTTTTCCCACACGCGCTGTATGCGACCCTCTGCACCAATGGCCTTGATAGTTTCAATACCCATCAAAGACTCAATCAAAGTGGCATTTTTTTGCGCCGAGGCTTGATAAGTCTGCTCTACCGCCTTTTGCAGCGGCTTTTGTAGCATCCAGCCGTAGCCCATAATAATCGGCATCGCCAACAGCGGCACCCACACAATGGGCCCGCCTACATAGGCGATGACCAAAATAAACAGCAGCGCAAAGGGCAGGTCAACAAAAGCGATCATCGTCGATGAAGTAATAAAATTGCGCACAGTTTCAAACTCACGCAATTGACTGGCAAAAGCACCCACCGATGCTGGTTTGTCAGACAAACGACCGCCCAGCACTCGTTCAAATATGTAAGCGGACAAAAGCACATCCGATTTTTTACCCGCCACTTCAATAAAATAACCACGCAAAGTTTTTAACACCGCGTCAAAGCCATACACCAGCAGCACACCTATCGCTAATACCCATAGAGTTTCAAGAGCTTCATTGGGTACCACGCGATCGTAAACATTCATCACAAATAAAGGGTTGGCCAAGGCGAATATATTGATCAGCAGCGATGCCAAAAGCACATCACGATAAATACGCCAGGAATGCTTTAGCGTGCCCCAGAACCAATGGCCCTGAACTCGAATATGATCAGCCTCATTGCTACTGTCGACACGGTTATCGAAACGATGTTCGGGCCGCGCAAAAATACTAAAACCGGAATACTCTTGGTCTAAAGAGTCAAGCGCCAAACGCTGTTCGCCACCGGTGTCGGCGTCGAGGATACGGGCATAACCTTTATCGCGATTCATCTCTAACAATACACAGGCATTGTTACCCTTGAGCAACAGTACAGCTGGCAACACTAAATTACTAAGTTGATCGATACGGCGGCTAACCACCTTAGCCGTAAGCCCTGCGCGGTTGGCAGCACGCACAAACAACTCCGGCGTTAAGCGCTCATCCACCAACGGCAAACCCGCCGTTAGAGATGTAGCCGAACAGGGGCGATGCTCCAGCTTGGCTAACAGCAGTAAACACTCCAACAAAGGATCTTGAAACAATGCCCGCACAGCATCGGCCGAGACCCCCGCCTCAAGCTGAGACTCCTCTGCTACCAACTGCTCACCTAACTCAACCGCTGTTTCCATAGCCTACCTATACCGCTGGCGCGGATTTGTTAATCGAATAATCGAACAAGCATCTATGCACAAAACATAAATGCCTTCTATTATCATAGGGAATAAACTATGCGAATGAAAACTTATGCCTTATATCCAGAGAAACAGTAGCGAAGAAATTATCGCTATTCACCGCGAATCCAACAACTCTAACACAGAGCAGTTGCCGCCAAGCCACCCCGATGTTGTCAGATTTTTAGCGCTGGGTAGCGATGCCAACACCCCAATATCAGAACTAGCGGAGTCCGACAAGGACATTGCTCGGGTCACCGATGATCTAATACAGCTATTAATTGCTAAAAACTTGATTAATTTCACCGAGCTGCCAGTACCAGTACAAGATAAGTTATTGGCGCGTGAAAAGCTCAGAATCTCACTACAGGACAGCTTGGTAGATTTTCTTGATGGCAATGACACCATTTAACCCCTTGTTAAAAAATCTCGGCCTTTATCAATATACAAAAAATAAAGGTCGCTACCAGCTAATGCCTACCTCGAGACCAAGCATGCCTATTCGGCGATAATATTGACGGTTAGGACCACAGTATCGCTGACAAATACCTAGATATTAGTTATACCCTTGGCAGTCAGGCTCTAAAACCGCGAAACAGGAGCCTCGATGCGCGTTGAATTTATCGAATCGTAGTATTTGTCTAGCAGACTGGAGAAATCAAGAGATTTTCAACAGCCTGCAAGCCAGTTGCTGTAAGCTGCTGCCTTTCTGAGTATACGCATTAATTAACACACAACCGAGACATCTGAATGAGTTTTGATAGCCTAGGTTTATCCCCCGAAATTTTAAAAGCCGTGCTTGAAAAGGGCTACGATAGCCCCTCACCGATTCAGGCAAAAGCCATACCGGCAGTACTTGAAGGTCGAGACGTAATGGCCGCCGCACAGACCGGCACCGGCAAGACTGCGGCATTCACGCTGCCACTACTGACCATTTTGTCCAAGGGCCAGTCAGTACAGACCAATCAGGTGCGCGCACTGATACTTACACCCACTCGCGAACTGGCCGCACAGGTAGCAGACAACGTCGCAACCTACAGCCAGCACCTGCCACTGCGATCTACCGTAGTTTTTGGCGGCGTTAAAATCAATCCACAAATGATGAAGCTGCGCCGCGGTGTCGATGTGCTGGTGGCCACTCCAGGCCGCCTGCTAGATTTGTACAATCAAAACGCGGTAAAGTTTAAACAGTTGGAAATACTGGTGCTCGACGAAGCAGACCGCATGCTAGATATGGGCTTTTTGCGCGATATTAAAAAAATATTGGCAGCTTTGCCAAAACAACGTCAGAATCTACTATTTTCCGCTACTTTCTCAGACGATATACGCAAGCTAGCCAAAGGCTTGACCAATAACCCGGTAGAAGTCTCGGTTACACCACGCAACGCCACCGCACCTACCGTTGAACAATCGGTTATTCCTGTCGACAAAGGCCAAAAATCGTCCCTTTTAACCCATCTAATAAAAGACGGGCAATGGCATCAGGTTCTGGTATTCAGTAAAACCAAGCACGGTGCCAACAAGCTAACCAAGCAACTGTGCGCACGAGGCATTGAAGCTGCTGCAATTCATGGCAATAAAAGCCAAGGCGCACGAACACGAGCCTTAGCAGAGTTTAAAGCGGGTAAAGTGCAGGCACTGATCGCCACTGATATCGCCGCTCGCGGTCTGGACATCGACCAATTGCCACAAGTGGTTAACTTTGATTTGCCTAACGTACCCGAGGACTACGTCCATCGCATTGGCCGCACCGGCCGTGCGGGCGCTAACGGTAAAGCAATTTCTCTGGTGTGTGCAGAGGAGTTTAAGCTGCTTAGCGACATTGAGCGCTTGACAAAAAAACTGATCGACAGAGAAATAGTCAAAGGCTTCGAGCCCACCCACTCACTGCCCGAGTCACGGCTAAAAGCCCAGAAACCGACCCGGCCGAAAAAACCCAAGCCGGGCCATAAAGATGGACAGCGCTCTGGTGAGAACAGCCGCGGACACCAGCACTAATACCAACGGCACAAGGATGTGCATATCAAGCTTGATGTTATATTGAAGGCATAAAAAAAGGCGAATCCGAAGATTCGCCTTTTTTTATGCCTAACTACAAGTAGCTAGGCTCGCTTTAAAACAAGCGTAGAGTAATTAAACCGCTACGATGTTCTCAGCTTGAGGTCCTTTCTGACCTTGTGTAACAGTGAACTCAACTTTCTGGCCTTCGGCCAAAGTCTTGAAACCGTTACCAGAGATAGCGCTGAAGTGAGCGAAAACGTCTGGACCAGACTCCTGCTCAATAAAACCAAAACCTTTTGCTTCGTTGAACCACTTAACAGTACCGGTAGTAGTAGACATAGTCTTTCCTATTCATTCATGAGTAATTGACGCCCTCAAAGAGAGCATTGGCCGTAAGTGTTGCTATTACTTATGTAGAACAGGACGAGGTACTGATACTTCGAAATGGTGCATAAATATAGGTCGTACTTTTTAGCTGCATGAATTATATACAGGCTCACGAACTAGTCAACGAATATTGATGACAATTTATCGAGGTGATAAACAAAAAATGCGAGCCTAAGCTCGCATTTTTTGTTTATCAGGCAAAATCACTAATAGCTAGAGCATCTTAGCCATTTACTAGAAAATGTACCCAGATACTAGCGGCGTAACCCAAAGCAATTACCGGGGTCCATTTAAGATGACCAAAGAAGGTGTACTGGCCGCGCGCCTGACCCATTAGTGCAACTCCGGCAGCAGAACCAATCGACAGCATTGAACCACCGACACCGGCGGTTAGTGTCACCAGCAACCACTGAAATTCATCCATTTCCGGCATCATAGTTAAGACAGCGAACATCACCGGAATATTATCGACAATGGCAGACAAAACACCCACCAACACATTAGCCCAAGTGGCGCCGAGGCCGTCGTACATTAACTCCGAGGCCATACCCAAATAGCCGATATACCCCAAACCACCCACAGCCAAAATCACGCCATAGAAGAAAAACAAGGTGTCCCACTCGGCCTTAGCGATGGAGTCAAAAATATCAAAACCTGATGACGTTGAATTGCTGGTCGGAAGGTCCGACTTATCAATTTCAGTACCTTTCTTGTGCAAGTAATATCCGTAGAACTTCAGGTAAGCCAATCCGGTCATCATGCCGTAGACCGGCGGGATATGAAGAAAGTTATGAAAACACACTGCCGTTACAATAGTCGCTAAAAACAGGACGCCAATGAACAAACCGCCGCGTTCAATCTTAGTCATTACGCCATCACCTTTTTTAGGCGAGCCATTTGGTAGCGCGAACGACATAATCACCGCAGGAACCACGAAATTCACTACCGAGGGTAGGAACAGCTTAAAGAAGGTAAAGAAGTCGATGATGCCTTTCTGCCAGACCATTAACGTGGTGATATCACCGAAGGGACTAAAAGCGCCACCGGCGTTAGCTGCAATAACAATATTAATGCAACCAATGCTGACGAATTTTGGACTGTCTTTGCCCACAGCCAAAATAACCGCACACATGATCAAAGCCGTAGTTAGATTATCCGCAATAGGCGAGATGAAGAACGCCAGAATACCGGTCAACCAAAACAATGACTTATAGCCAAAGCCCTTGAGTACCAACCAATCCCGCAGAGCATCAAATACCTTGCGTTCCAGTAGCGCATTAATGTAGGTCATGGCCACCAAGAGGAAGAAGAAAAGTTCGGCATACTCTAAGAAGTTGTGCCGAATCGCGCCCTCAACTTCATGCGTATAGCCACCCTCACCGTAGGCAAAGGCAATCATTACCCAAATAATACCCGCCGCCAACAGCACTGGTTTAGATTTACGGAGATGTAATTGTTCCTCGAAAATCACCAAAATATAAGCCAAAGTGAATATAGTCAGCGCCGCAAATCCGACCCAATTATCAGTGAGATCAAGTTTGGCCACAGGTGCCTCCATAGCCATAGCTAGAGATGGCATGCACAGAGCCACAATCAGAGTCAGTAGTTTTATCATTTTTGTCACATTAAGTTAGCAGGCAAAACCTGCAAGTTTTCGTCCCAGAACCCACCAAAAACTAAGCGAATAACCACTCAGGCAGAGTCCCATAAAAAATTGTGCCACATTGTACGCCTTTCCCGCCCGTGCTCACAGAGTCAAACAAGAACTTTAATAATATCTAGCCACAGCAAACGGTTGAATTTTGTACAGCATTCACTGCACGATTATTTTTTAGGCATGAAAGGAGATTGCTTGGCATAGCGGAAGTTTTGATAAAGAGCAGATTTAACAGCAGAAGTTTTGGGGAATTGTAAAAAATCAGCAGAGCGTGCTATTAACCCATTGAATGGGCTGGAGCAGTCTTAAATACACCACACTGAAAGCTAAGCTGAACAATGTATCTGCCA
Organism: uncultured Cellvibrionales bacterium; assembly: GCA_963933095.1. GTDB lineage: Bacteria > Pseudomonadota > Gammaproteobacteria > Pseudomonadales > Cellvibrionaceae > UBA1124. The sequence goes on along the minus strand of CAWVSV010000062.1, from coordinate 801 downwards.
CTGTGCTACGACAGTTGACATAACTTACTAATCATTAAGATTTAAATAGCGGATAAATATGATTAGGACAGTAGCCTCTGGACTGCAAAAAACGCATCTGCTTGGCCCGCTCTTTTTGATCGGCCGGCTCAGAACGAAACTTCCGCGCTAATACCGCAGCGGCTTGTTGTTGCCAATCAACCTCTGCCTCATCAATAGCCTGAGCAATGTATTTTTGTGCTACCCCTTTTTGCTGCAGCTCCTGCCTAATACGAACAGGGCCTCGACCCTTGATAATTGATGTGCGAACAAAAATTTCGGCAAAACGGCAATCGTTTAAGTAACCCAAATCCAACAGCCAATCAAGTACTTCCAAAATCAACTCGGACGTCTCAAATTTCTGCTCCAGCTTTCGCTGCAACTCCGCAACTGAGTGTTCGCGCATGCCGACAGAACCCAGTGCACTATTGCGAATTTTGTTCTGCAGCTCAACTTGGCTTAGGCCGTCGAGCTTTATCTTTTTATTACCGTACAAAGCGCTCCGCCTCTTTTTTATTAGAAGTAACCGACTGATTCACTCTGATAGTGCGAATCAGTGCACCCTTGGCATTACTTACATGAGCTTAGGTACTTAGGAATACCCGGACAAATATTTGCTCCGGAAATATCTGCATGTCGACAATCCCTTGCGATCGAGAAAAATTCCTGATCTTTAATCCTGAACATCGCCATTCCTGTACATCCATGCACTCATGGCATACCGTTCGTCCTGAACATCGCCATTCCTGTACATCCATGCACTCATGGCATACCGTTCGTCCT
>CAWVSV010000061.1:0-14660 GCA_963933095.1 uncultured Cellvibrionales bacterium | reverse complement strand
GAAACGGATCGTAACAGCGACAGTTAACACCAAACTCCAGTAGGCGCTTATACAAGTGCCCACCGACATTGCCGCAACCGACAATACCAACAGTCTTACCGCGCCAATCCACATTCAATGCACTGAACGCGCTAAAAATATATTCGACTACCGAGTTAGCATTGCAGCCGGGCGCGCTGCTATAGGCGATGCCTTGCCGCTTAAAATAAGCGATGTCCAGATGATCGGTACCGATAGTACAGGTACCAACAAACTTTACCTTACTTCCCGCCAGCAAAGCCTCATTGACCGGTGTCACCGAGCGCACGATTAGAGCATCCGCATCGTGCACATCCGCGGCTCTAAGCGTTCGACCCGGCAGACGAATCACCTTAGCCAAGGGTGAAAAAAATGCCTCCGCCAAAGGAATATTTTCATCGACAACAATTTTTAAGGTCATAGTTAGATTCCTTAACAGGTTGGTAAAAAGTTCCCTACCTTTTTCACAATACAATAATCAAAGGCTCAGCCGACTTTGATTCTACCGAAACATCCTATTTCGACAGTTTGCTAAATATCTAGGTATTAATCGAGGGTTTGACGCTCATAAGAATTACCCTGAAGGCTTTTATCGCGATCATAGAAATGCTGCAAGGCCATTATAAACGCATGCGCGCGCGCATTGACGCCAGTAGTGCAATTTTTCATAACCCTTGCATGAATACGGTCTTTGAACTTAGCACTGGCCCCCAGTCCCATAGCGAGGTTGTCAGCACTGACTCGAAATTTGATGCCCACCGCTTGAGAAAACATCCACTCCAGCGCTTGGGGCGCCACCTCAACTGATTCAAACTCTCTCTGCTGAGTCTCATTGCGGCCATCAGGGGCATACCAGTAGCCATAATCCAGTTGCTGCCGTCGAGCTTCCCCCGCCACGCACCAATGCGCAATCTCATGCAGAGCACTAGCATAGTAATCGCGCGTAAATGCAATACAGTGGTGTTGTTGCCCATCACCTGCAGGGCGATATAAGGGCTCATCTGCTCCTTTTTGCAAACAGGTATTGTGACTACTGAGAAAAGTATCATTAAATATGTTCAGTAACTGATCGCAATTTTTATCAGCGAGCGAGACAAAATTTGAGCTAGATCTATATGTCATTAGCGAAAGCTTTCTTAGCATTTAATAAACTCATAAAAAATCGTCAATCATCACCCTACCCCGTAACTAATAGCCTTTAAGGCAGTCATAGCTGTACAGGCCGCTGAAATTTTTATGTTCTTTATAAAAGCTGGTTATAAGTAATACCCATTTTTGTTGATCAAAATCTTGTACTTTTAGAAATGAGCATATAACTTAGATAGTGAAGATTGATTAAACTCATCTTACCCTGTGCGCAGGAGCACTCACCGGTCCCTGGGATCAAACCCGAGATATCTAAGTGGTGGTTGTCAGAGCGTAGGGGCCTCAACTAAGGGGTGGTATTATGAATACCTCAATCGATTGTCACAATACCGATAACGTTGTCGATTTTTTTACTGGCAAACCATTTTCATCTATGGCCGGCGAACGTTTTATCCGGCTGGCTCCAGAGCTAGACGGCTTAGAGATGGTTTATACCAACGACTCCAGTGATGGAAACTATTTTAGTTTAAAAATCCTCTGCTGGGGTCTACGCGCTAACGGCGAGGTAGTAGGTCTCGTTCCCTGGCTCGACAATATTGTCGCGGCACCGGAGATTGCCGACCCTCTACATGGACAGTGGGAAGGTTACTTTGACCCCGGCATTAATGAGCTTTTTACCGAACCACCCATTCATAAAGTCATCGAGGTAGAAACTGCCGCCGAATACTACGAAATGGAGTGCGAGGGCGAGGATGATGTCATTCAGGAGATCCCCGACATGATAGGCACTCATGCGGTACTCTCCGACAACGGCTTTCACTCTATCACCCTAAGCGAAGTAATCAGCTGGCAGTTGCTGCACGATGGCACGCTGTGGGGCATGTTAGCGGATGAGGCAAAGGTCAAAAGTACTCCGGTATTACCCGGTGACAACTGCCTTTACCCAGCGCAATCGCGAGGCTCATTCCGTTATTTCTTCCAGCACAATATTGCCAATAAGCTCAAAGACGAAGATCCTGAAGCGCTAGCGGCAATATCACTATTAGTAGTAGAAGAGGAGACTGTAGAGGACGCCTGAATGGGGCTTCATACCCCTATTTTAATTTGGTATCTGTACACCTCTGCGTCCACGACCTGTAACAGCAGTTCGTGGCCAAGAAATTGACAGAATTTGGGGATGTCCCTTGTCGTTGATGGATCAGTAGCCGTAACCTCCAACACCTGCCCTGAATTTAGCTCACGCACCGCTTGGTGCAACATCATCACAGGCTCTGGGCACAGCAAACCGCAAGTATCCAAGTATTGATTAATAGCTTTAGTGTCTTTCATGAAGCTATTTTCACCGATTCTAGCGCTAAATACAAAACCGCAGTCATAGACATGCTCTCCAATTGCTTAATTTTGATCTATGGCATAGATGGCTGAACTCTACATACAAAAAGCTGAGCGACAAACGCTTGAAAAAATCGGCTATATTTAATCTAAATAACCGAGTTAATATCAAGCAGACCACTCAAACTTCGACAATAGTGATAGACCAGCAGAAATAATTTAATCGAATATTACTCAAATTCACTGTTAATGCTTTACTACCCATTGGCCCTCGATTGTCCATGCGATAAATTACTTATAGGCCCATACATTTGCGCCTGCGCCTGGGCTGGCATATAACTCGGAGCTGTCACACGATACCAACGATAAAATAGCCAATACCTGTTTATGATTAAGCTCTAGGTCGCTACAATGTAAGTAGTTATAGATAATTCGGCAAAATGCACTCGAACACTCAAAAAATTACGTTCATAGCCATTACCGCATAGAAATACAGCTGTTGTACAGCGTCTGAACCCAGCTAGCGGAGTTCAGGTGCGAAATATTTACAACAACCACTAATTACAAATATTAATACTATATAATTTGACGTAGAGCCCTAATATTTTTAATAAGCATGGGCAACCTGCAAATATGATGGCAACAAGAGAGATTTAAATAAAACCATGATTCAAGTGTTGATTGAACGTCGCATCGCCGACGGCATGGAAAGTAGCTACGAGCGAGAAGCCCGTAAAGTTATTCAACAAACCTACCAAGCTCGCGGCTTTATCAGCGGTGAGACCTTTCACGATATAAAACGCCCCAACCGACGTTTTGTGGTGTCCAAGTGGCGGTCGGTACAAGACTGGCAGCTGTGGAAGCACTCCGAGCAACGGCGCATCATTATCGGCCAGCTCAGCCCGATTCTCGATGAACCGGAACGAGTGACGTTAATGCAGCATTAATCTTTATAAACAGACAATAAAAAAGAGCGCCTAAGCGCTCTTTTTTATTGTCTGAAAAAATCCATTTAATACGCACAACCTAGGCCCAGATAATACCGACGCCTGTAAGCAGGTCATTTTATTAATAGAGCGAGAAACTAGCGCACAAGACCGGTGCAACAACTCTCAAACTTGGATTTCACACTGCATACTACCCCTGTACTTCGATGGTAACGGTACCTTTGGGGTATAACGCATAGTTACCGGCTCCTAGCTTATTAGCGCAACCCTGCAATTGTTATTGAGGTGCTGCATTCTGACGTTTCATCACAAACATAAGCGCCGCTTAAATGTCTCGGCGACGAATGTGCCCGGTGACCTCTTCGCGATCGTGATAAAGCTGTTTAAAGTTCATCTCCGCCTCAACACCCGCATCCGCCAGTATTTCTTCAATCTTAGCGGCGCACTTTTGCACCTCAGCATAGCGTTGTTTCATTGGTAGCTTTAAATTAAACACCGCCTCACCGCACCAGTTTTTTGCTACCCAGGTGGCGATCATATTAGCAACACGAATGGGTTTGTCTGCTATGTCACACACTAGCCAATGCACGCGCTTTTTCGGTTTATAAGCAAAACCGTCGAGCTTGTGATGGGTGACTTGACCCGTTTCCATCAACGCCTCTTGCATAGGACCATTGTCGACGGCATCGACAAACATACTGCGCCTCACCAGCTGATAAGTCCAACCGCCGGGCGCCGCACCCAAATCTACCGCCCGCATGCTGCCAGCCAGCCGATGATCCCACTCATCGGCTGGCACAAAGTGATGCCAAGCTTCTTCCAGCTTTAAAGTGGCTCGGCTCGGGGCCTCGCGCGGCACTTTTAAGCGCGGGATACCGGAAGAGCAAGCAGCACTGTTTTTAATTGGACTCCAACCAATATAGGCCTCACTGCCGGTAAGAAAGACCACATGTAAACGACTGGTGCTTTTGCCCCGCAATAAGCCTTTCTTTTTCATCGCCGACGTCAGTGGTTTTTCGATCTTTTTACGCAACCCCGACAGAGCTTTACCGTCGTTGGTATCGACCGTTTCAATCACTAGCTCTTTACATAGCGGCAGCTCGGTGCAGGCCTCCAGCAACGGCGTAATACGATTATCAGTCGGTAATTTATCCAGAAAAGGTACGCATGCGAACCACTGACGGACAAAAATCAGTTGCTGAAATTTAAGCTGCTGCAGTAGCGTTTCGGCATCGTCAGCTTCATTGCCGATAAATATTACAAAAGCGGATTGATCTTTGGTTTTACAAAAACCGAAAATATCCAAGCCCGCTGCCAATTCGCTAATTTCCGCGGCGCATTCTTTTTCAAATCCTGGACGACAATGTAAAAATAAATGATTCAACATTAGTGATTCTTCTCAACTGTTAAAGTCAGTAATAAAGTCACCGGCCTTTTCGGCTGCGGCTTGTAAATGTTCTGATTGCTTAAAACCAGACTTTATTCGTGGTTTTAAATCGTGATCGCCATCTTCGAGCCAATACAGCTCTATTATTTCTGACAAACCGTAGCTCTCGACCTCCTTGCAGTTGCCCAGCGCATCGCGAGTCCCCTGCAAGACAAGCATCGGCACACTTATATTGAACAAATGCTCGGTGCGCAGTTTGTCGGGTTTACCCTGTGGATGAAAAGGGTAGCCAAAACAAATAACTCCCTTAAAGCTTAGCGGTTGTGGCAATTCTGTTAACAATAAAGTCGCCATACGCCCACCCATCGATTTACCGCCAATAAACAGCGGTTCAGTAAAGCGCTTGCTAACCCACTCAACGACCTGTCCGAAACACTCGAGCAGCTCTGGTTGTCTGTTTGGCGGTCGGCGCTTGCCACTATTGCGGCGCTCCGACATGTAGGGAAACTCAAAGCGAATCACCCGTAAGCCCTGCGCGGTAAGCAACGCAGTCATAAACTGCATAAAATCGCTGTCCATGGGTGCACCGGCACCGTGGGCAAAAATATAGCTGGCCTGCACAAGCCCTTCGGGCTCATCAATGAGACAAGCCGATGGATTCACCACTGTTCTGCCGAGGCTTCACTGGCGAGTAACTGCTCGGCTTCACGTTTGGGCAACAAATTCACACTCTCTAATGCAGGGTCCAAAACCACCACTATCTCACCGCGATCAAGCTGTAAACGCAATTGAGCCAGTTTACTCGCCTGAGTCGCTTCCTCGTCACCATAATCTGTGCCCTCGCGCTGAATAAACTCTTGCAGCAGCCCCTGCAGGGCGTCTGGCGATAACTGTTTGTAGGGAATGATCATAAAAATAGTTCTTAGGCTATAAATCGTCATTCTATCACTTGCCGAGCACCGCACAGAGGATTAGTCTCTAGTTAAGTTTTTGAAAGAATTTTCACCTTCAAACATTACGGAGCAATGCCTGTGACCAATTTTTTAGTGCTAACAGTGATCAGTGATGACAAGCCTGGGGTAGTCGAAACACTCGCCAAAACCATTGGCGAACACGGCGGCAACTGGCTTGAATGTCGTATGTCACACCTCGCTGGAAAATTTGCCGGCATATTACGTGTCAGTGTTGAAACTGAACAACTTGAAGAGCTAAGTCAGTCACTGCTAAACCTCCACAGTCACGGGTTAAAGGTTATTGTCGAAACCGCACAGGTAAAGGTAGCCGCTACAGAGGCGCCCAAGGCGATCAACTTTAACCTAGTGGGCAATGATCGAGCCGGTATTGTGCGTGAATTGTCACAGGCTCTAGCAAGCCGTAACATTAATGTCGATGAACTCAACACCGACTATTCCAGCATGCCCTGGTCTGGTGAGCCATTGTTTACCGCCTCGGGCCTGCTACAAATTCCTACTGATACGGATATGGATGAACTGCAAGAGCAGCTGGATACTATTTCGGATGAGTTGGCGGTAGATATAACCTTAGAAGAATCTGAGTTATAAGGAGCCTTTGAGCAATAGCCGCAGGTCATGCCTGCGGCGGCTCTATCTATTACTATTATGTTTATTCCTGCTATGTCCATTTCCACTCGCCACCAATGCTAACCGGCAACTCGAGCCTTGATGGCTGGCACCACAAAAAATGAAAATAACGCTAGTATCTTGCTGACAAACAAAGCGTGTTTAACCAAGCGAGGCTCAATTAAGTAAGAAGAGCAGCAATGGCAGTGCTTAGCTACTGTAAAAGCTCGCGCCAGTAAATGATGCGGTCATTACCGCGGTAGTAGCTAAAACGAACGGTAATATCGGGATGTATGACCTCGTTATACAGACCATCTTGATCCTAGTCACCGCTGAGGTACCCTAAACCGAGAAAAGAAATACCCAACTGATAAGATACTTGGCTAACAGGATTGGGGGCCTTATATACAGTACCGGCCACACCCGATGCGAACAATACCTGATCGCTACCGGCATTATTGGCCATATCAAAAAATTGAAAATTACTGGCAATGCCAGTGTTAGTGACGGCAATGGTATTAGCGCTACTTATTTTTACTTGTTAGCATTGTTAGAGGTTTAGGCAGTAATACCCGCTGGGCCTTGTCACCGAGTTCAGGTTGGCGAAAATTAAAGTATAAATCCCCATGACTTTGCTCACCCCGCGCCACCGTTAACACCCCTAGGCGGGTCGAAAAAAAAGATGGATCGGCGCGCAGCTGCTGCAAGCAACGAGGCACAGTATCGGCGGTTTTTACTTTGCCGCTCATCTCAAAATAGGCCCCGCCCTCTTGCAAAGAAAAGGCCGCCAGCATTGCCGAGATTTTGATTATTGATTAAAGATTTAATTTGTTGGCGTTTAAATACCTGCTGCTGTAGTTGCTCTTGCTCAAGGCGAGGCCCTTGGCTCTGCAACTCCTGGCCACGAAGTTGTTGCAAGCGTTGCTCGGTCAATGCTAATTCAGACTGCAATTGATCAGTCTGTGACTATAAAACCGAACTCTGTTGCAGCTGCCATAAACTGATTAAAGTCAAAAAAAATCAAAAAGACACCGCTTATCAGTGCCAATTGCACAGCAATCAGGGGTTCATGCGAAGGCTTATAGTCCTCGGTATAAAGGTTGTTCCTCTGTAATGACAGCGCGGAATTCTTTGTATAAAGAGGCATCAGCTACAGCCTCGGTCACATTGTGACCTTCGCTGCTATCCACTAAGGCTGCGCCGAGGGCAAGTAGGCAAAGTGGCAGCAGCTGTTTTTGAACCTCATCGCGCACTACTAAATGCTGTTCTATATCTAGCAACAACGCTGAAGCGCTAAGACTCTTATTAAAACCAATTATTTTGGCGGCACTTGCCGCATTTGCCGCTCGTAATAGTCAAGTGAACATTGCAACTCTAGTGTTAAGATTCCTCAGGTAAATCGTCAAGCAGGCCACCACTGAAATTAAGCTCGAAACGGCGCGATAAATACAATTGCTTATTGCAAATAACTTGAAGCGCTCCGCCGCCTTGTACCAGCTGTACAATGGCCAAACCGCGAGCAGTGTCTGCAGCGCGAATGACGCGAATGGCCAAGTTGCGCAGACTCAGCTCAGGTATCTCAATCGACTGTAGGTCTAGATTTGCAGCTTCAACCGCATCGACAGCAGCCTGTATAACAGGATGTTCTGCCACAGCCACATAGGCCATGGGCTTACAAGCGCTGTCTTGGGGCAATAAAAAAGAGTCTATTACAGCATTTTCAGCGGGGAAATTAAGCAAGTCTTTAATGCGCCAGCGCAGGGCTTCATTAAGCTCATCGGCGGGAACTTTTGGGGCTTCTACTAATAAAAACTGATAATTGTTGTGACTAAGAACAAAACGACAGGGCGTTTTCTGTAACCTTAAATCACTGATACGCGCCGAAAGGGTTGCCGCATGGTCTGACTCGGCATCGCAGGCAGTGAACTCACAGTTTTGCAGGGTAGGTACTGCACTGCGATAATTTTGGAGATGTACCAGAGCCAGACCGTCGGCGTGAAATTCCACCCCAACAAGGTCATCACGTTTACGCCGACTCAGAAGAGCGCCGAACATTGAGTTCAACAGAGTCTTATCTCCTTATTTGACGCTATACCGCACTACTCTGATAAAGCATCAAAAATTATGATGCGTAGTTAATTTAATAATCCGTATAACCAATAAAGCCAGAACTATTTCAGTTAACGATCAATTTAGCCATAAATCATCAAATCATTGGTTTATAGAATTTTTCTTAACGTCTAGCTCAAGTTAGCAATCAATTATGGCGCAAGCGAAAAGCAGTCTTTACTGATGCGAATAGCATTAATTTGTCGGGCAATTATGTACCCCCAACCGCAATTATGGGACTATAGTCGGCGTTGAGTCCTACCGCTTAGACACCTCAATACGGAGGGTTACTGAGCGTTAGAGCGATCCTAAATAGTGATCCTACTGGGTTAATCGAGTAATCGACCCGCCTGCTGTGATGCGTGAGCTTTTTATCAATCACTAACGACTTCAAACCAAGAAAGGCGAACCATGCCAAACACTCAGCCGTCTGTTTCTAGTCTTGTTGACCGTCATAACAGGCGTTTTACTTATTTACGCCTGTCAATTACCGATGCCTGTAACTTCCACTGCAGCTATTGCCTACCCGATGGCTACTGCGCTAGCGATAAAGACGCGCCTCTAACGGTCGAAGAGATTCGCATACTGGTGGCCGCTTTTGCGCAAAATGGTACCCGTAAAATTCGCATCACCGGCGGTGAACCGACCTTGCGCCATGATTTAGCCAAGATTATTAACGTTTGCAAGTCGACGCCTGGCATCGAAACGGTGACCATGACCAGCAATGGTTATCGATTAACAAAAACACTGAACAGTTATATTGATGCGGGGCTCGACAGTCTCAATCTCAGTGCCGACAGCCTGCAGCCAGAAACATTCAAGCTAATTACCGGTCACAACAAGCTCGAGCAAGTATTAAATGCAATTGATCTGGCACTGGACTTAGGTCTAACCACCGTTAAAGTCAACGCCGTGCTAATGCGTGAATACAACGCCACTGAAATTGGTGATTTTCTCGAATTTGTACGCCATAAGCCCGTCACATTACGCCTAATTGAGTTAATGAAAACGGGGGATAACGGCGAGTTTTACAGCGCTCAGCATGTCAGTGGTATCGAGATTCAGCAGCGTTTGCTGAACACAGGTTGGCTACAGGTTATTCGCCACCCAGATGCCGGCCCCGCACTGGAATACACACACCCCGATTACGCCGGTAATATTGGCTTAATCATGCCGTATGGCCAAAACTTCTGCGACAGTTGTAATCGCTTACGCGTCGCCTCAAATGGCAACATTCATAACTGCTTATTTAACGAGGCCAATGGCAATTTACGACCTTTACTCGTAGACGGCAACACAGAAAAACTGGGACAATATCTGCGGCAGGTTGTACTTGAAAAATGGCAAGGCCATGAACTCGAACAGGGTGTTAGCGGTACCACCAAACATTTAGCGATGTTAGGCGGCTAACAATGAAAAAAATTATTGGTATTCTACTCGCCGGTGGCCAATCTCGCCGAATGGGTGTAGACAAAGCCGAGCTGGTTATGGGGGGGATGACTCAACTCCAGCGTACTCAACAACTGTTGCTCGATGCTGGCTGCAATACTGTATTTATTAGCCGCAACAACCCCCGAGACATTGCCGACATCTATTTTAATCAAGGCCCGTTAGCGGGCATTCATGCGGTGCTATCTCACCTCAACACGGCCCACAAGTGCCTAGCTCTGGTGATGCCAGTAGATATGCCGCTACTCCACAAAGAGCCCCTGATCGAGCTAATTGGTCAGGCAAATCTTAGTGGCCGCAACAGTTATTTCAAAGACTGCTATTTACCCTGCGCACTTCACATTAATGACCATACAGCGGCTAACTTAAAGCAACGTTTACAACAGCAACTGCGCTCGGTAAAAGGTTTTTTGGCCGACTCAAACGCCGTCGCGTTGCAGACAGAGCAACAACAACTGATCAACACCAATACACCCAATGAATGGCAGCAGGCCTGCTCTTTACACGGTACCCATTAATCTAAATATGTTGAGAAGCATAATGGACCCAAACACTACCGAACCACTGATGCCACTCAATATTGCGGTACTAACAGTATCCGATAGCCGCAATGAATCCACGGATACTTCTGGCGGATTACTGGTAGAGCGAATACAAACAGCAGGCCACTGTCTCGCTGATAAAAAAATTGTTATCGACGACATCTATAAAATTCGCGCTGCTTTGAGCGACTGGATTGCCGATAACAAAACCCAAGCGGTATTGATTACCGGTGGCACAGGTTTTACCGCCCGCGACAGTACCCCTGAAGCGGTTAAGCCCCTTTTTGATAAAACAGTAGAAGGGTTTGGCGAGCTTTTTCGTCAAGTTTCAGTGGGGCAAATCGGCACTAGCACTATACAATCGAGGGCACTAGCTGGGCTCGCTAATCAAACAGTCATTTTTTGCATGCCAGGCTCCACTAATGCCTGCCGCACTGCTTGGGATGATATTATTTGCAGCCAGCTCGACAGTCGCCACAAACCCTGTAATTTTGTCGCGCAATTAAAAAGCCTCGAGCCTGCAACTTGCCAGAGCCGAGGCTAAACCCATGTCAGAATCAACCAATATTGACTCCCATGGTAAAACTATACCTAGTGCTGCTGCCTCCGCAGAATCATCAGAACAAGAACACAATGCGCTAACTCATATCGATCAATACGGCAAAGCCGCTATGGTCGATGTCTCTGATAAACGTGAGTCCACCCGAGAAGCTTGGGCCACCGGCCGTATTAGCATGCAAGCCAATACCCTTGCCGAGGTCGTTAACAACGGTAATAAAAAAGGCGATGTCCTGGCCACTGCGCGTATTGCAGGCATTATGGCAGCGAAAAAATGCAGTGACTTAATTCCATTGTGCCACCCACTCATGTTGTCAAAAGTGGCTGTCGACTTTACTTTTGATACCGACAACAGCAGCATCTTGGTTAAAAGCTACTGCAAACTCAAAGGCCAAACTGGAGTCGAGATGGAAGCGTTAACCGCTGCTAGTGTCGCTCTGTTAACAATATATGACATGTGCAAGGCGGCAGATATGGGCATGACTATTGAGCAGGTTTGCTTGCAGGAAAAACTCGGTGGCAAAAGAGGCCACTTCACAAGAGACAAAAATAAGACGAGTGATCAATGATTACCGTATTGTTTTTTGCTTCACTTAAAGAGCAGTTAGGCTGCGACCGCATCGATTTACTCTGTGCAAATATCAACACCATTAACGACATTAAACAAAGCCTAATTGTCGACAAGCCGCAATGGTCCAAATGGCTGCTCAAGCCCAGCCTGCTCTGCGCAAAAAACTGTGCGGTGGTTAACGGCGACTGCCCTGTTACTAGTGGCGATGAAGTGGCATTTTTCCCTCCAGTTACCGGTGGCTAATAAGGTCTATCAATATGCACTATATCGCGGTACAGGAAAAAGACTTTAATGTCGGTTACGAATACCAACAACTCATAAAAGACAACAGCAGCGATGGCGCCGTGGTATTTTTTGTCGGCCGCATGCGCGAGTTTAATCAGGGCCAAAACGTTAGCGCCCTTACACTTGAACACTATCCTGGCATGACCGAAAAAGCGCTGAACGATATTATTATTGAGGCGCGCCAACGTTTTAATATCAGTCGTAGCCGCGTGATTCATCGCGTTGGCGACTTGAGTTTGCAAGATCAAATTGTGTTTGTCGGCATTAGCAGCCCGCATCGTGACGAGGCCTTCGCGGCCGCACAATTTATTATGGATTACCTAAAAACTCGCGCGCCATTTTGGAAAAAAGAAACCACCAGTGCCGGCAACAGTATTTGGCTCGATGCCACAGAATCTGACGCCACTGCTGCCCAAAAATGGGCACAGAGTAATGATTAAGTTTCTGTGGTTAATACTGCTGATACTCCAGCCATTTGCCGCTCATGCCAACGATAGTTTTCGCATTGCCGTAGCCGCCAATTTTCGCAGCACGCTCGAAATTATCCTCGAGCAATATTTAGCCGCGCAGCCCGATGTCAGCATAGCGTTTTCCAGCGGCTCATCGGGCAGTCTGTACCAACAAATACTGCATGGCGCCCCCTATCAGTTATTTTTATCGGCCGATAGCCGCTACCCCAAACAGTTGCAGGCACAAGGGTTACTGCAGGCTAACTTTCGTGCGACTTACGCAATGGGCGAACTGGTACTTTGGGCGCCGCTTGCCCCACTGCACCAAGCCAAACAAATAAGCTCGAACATAACGCTGGCCGTGGCCAACCCCAAAACGGCTCCCTATGGCCGTGCAGCAGCTGAAGTTATTGCAGCTCTGGCACTACAACCATTAAAAATTATACAAGGTCACAGTATTGCTCAGGTGCATCAATTTGTTGCCAGTGGCAATGCCGATGCCGGATTTATCGCGCGTAGCCAAGTGCTACATACCGGTCAAGTAATCACCATAGATAAAAACCTCTACAACCCCATACAGCAACAAATGGCGCTATTGACCCCAGATAACTCCGCAGCCAAAGATTTTTATCGCTATTTGTTAACGCCTGCCGCGCAACAGATTATTCGCCAGCAAGGCTATCAACTACTCGAGTCGCAAGCGCAGGAGGCACTTCTTGGAACTCACAAACCATGACTGGCAAGCGCTGTGGCTAACGATAAAGCTGGCCACCACCACCACCGCTATTTTAATAATGGTGTGCCTACCACTAGCTTGGAAACTGGCGGGCTGGCAGTCGCCCGTTAAAATACTAGTGGAAACCATCACAACCCTGCCACTAATTTTACCGCCCACCGTCATCGGCTATTATTTGTTATTGGTTTTCTCACCCCATTATTTTATCGGCCACTGGTACTCGGTGCTATTTAACCAACAACTCGCCTTTAGCTTTGAGGGCATTTTGATCGCCTCGCTAATTTACAGCCTACCCTTCGCGCTCAAACCACTTCAAGCCGCCTTTGAACAACAGGGCGCAGCACTCAGTGAGAGCGCAGCCCTACTGGGCTTTAGTCCTTGGCAGACAATTATCCATATACTCTTACCTAACATTCGCCCTGCACTATTAGGTGCTGCCACACTGACCTTCGCTCATACCGTTGGTGAATTTGGAGTCATACTCATGATCGGCGGCAACATTTCGGGTGAAACCCAAGTGGCATCGATCGCATTATTCGATCATGTTGAGAACTTAGAATACGGCGCCGCCAACAGCTTGGCATTAATACTATTATTATTTTCTTGCACGGTAGTGCTGCTGTCGCAATGGTTAAGCCGAAAGCAAGGTCGAACAATAACGAATACGCCGCCATGCTAAAGATACAGATCAGCATCACTGAGCCGCTGCGACTGGATATTGTTAGTCAAACCTCCGCCACTATCACGGCTTTGCTCGGCCACTCGGGTTCAGGGAAAACAAGTCTACTGCGTGCAATCGCCGGACTCAGCAAAAGTGCCGGTAGCATTACCATAAACGGGCAAGAGATTAATGGCTTAGCGTGCTACCAACGTCCAGTCGCGCTGGTACAGCAAAAGTCTCAGCTGTTTGATCACTGGAGTATTGCGCAACATATACAACAGGTTCGAAAACGCGCTTTTAACCATTGCCTTGATATTGACAAACTCAGTGTCGACCTCGGCGTAACACCACTACTCGCCCTGCACCCGCAGCAATTAAGTGGTGGTCAGAGCCAGCGAGTTGCGCTGCTATTGGCCTTATTACGCGAACCCAAGTTGCTACTACTCGATGAAAGTTTTGGCGCTTTGGATGAACAAGCCAAACGTTCGCTGTTTAGGCCACTAAAAAAAGCCCTGCAAAAAATAGGCGCTCAAGCACTTCTGGTTTCTCACCAGCTGCGCGATTGCGCCGCTCTCGCAGATGATTGCTGGATACTAGAGCCTGCGCCTCACGGCTTGGCCGCGGGTATTGGCTACCTAGGTAGTATCGGCGCGGGTATTAAACACTACCAAGGCGACAGCGACTGCTCGGCGCTGTTAACCGCTCAGCGCATTAATTATGACCCGCAATCTGACCTAAGCCAATACGAGCTCAGCGGAGACGAATTAACAGCGGCTACGAAAATATTTTCCCGCGGACGCAACACCAGCATCAACACCAGTATCAATAAAGAGAATAAAAATGCTCGTCTGGCGCTTTACGCCGATGATATAGGTATTAGCTTGCAGCCGCTTGAGTTATGCAGCTTTGCCAACGCCGTACCGGTAAAAATAATAGCGATCAAAAAAGAT
>CAWVSV010000060.1:0-15433 GCA_963933095.1 uncultured Cellvibrionales bacterium | reverse complement strand
GTTACAGTGACGGTCAGCGGTAATGGACGTCAACTGAACCTGCAGGCGGGTACAAATATTGGACGCCAAGCTATAGATGTAATTAACTGAGTTAAATAAAGGATATTGATTTGTTTGGGGTGAAGTTAAGGAGAGTGTTGGCACTGCTATTATCGTTGTTTACTGTTGCGGTAAGTGCTGCCACGGTCGATAGCATACGTCTGTGGCGAGCTCCTGATCACACTCGTCTGGTGTTCGACTTAAGCGGGCCGGTAGAACACAAACTCTTTATGTTGAAATCACCTGATCGGCTGGTTATCGATATAGAACGTAGCGCCTTTAAAGGTTCTTTGAGTGGCTTAGAATTAGCCAACACATCGATTAAAAATATTCGCACGGCCCTGCGTAATAAAAGCGATTTACGAGTGGTGCTAGATCTATCCAGTGGCGTTAAACCGCGCAGTTTTGTCTTGAAAAAGCAGCAGGGTAAAAATGATCGTCTTGTGGTCGACCTGTATGATCAAGCGGGCAGCGCAAAAACGGTTAAAACAGTGGCATCGGCATCCAGTGGTCGCAAGCGCGACATTGTTATCGCAATCGATGCTGGTCACGGTGGTGAAGACCCAGGGGCAATAGGCCCTAAGCGTCTTCAAGAAAAAGACGTGGTGTTTAAAATAGCCAAAGAGCTGGCACGTCTGGTTAATGCTGAATCTGGTTATAAAGCGGTATTAGTGCGCACAGGCGACTACTATATTCCGCTGAAAAAACGTCGCGACATTGCTCGTAAAAAACGCGCTGATCTGTTTATCTCTATTCATGCTGATGCTTTTACTAATCCCAAAGCCCACGGAGCGTCGGTGTTCGCTCTGTCACGCCGCGGCGCCACTTCAGAGACTGCACGTTTTCTCGCCAAGCGTGAAAATGAAGCGGATTTAATAGGTGGTGTCGGAAGTGTCAACTTGGCTGATAAAGATAAAGTCCTGGCTGGCGTGCTGGTCGATTTAGCGATGACGGCGACTTTGAGTTCCAGCTTGCAGATCGGGCATAAGGTACTTAGCTCGATGGACAAAGTCGCTAAGCTACACAAAAAACATGTCGAGCAGGCCGGTTTTGCAGTATTGAAATCGCCCGATGTGCCATCAATTTTGGTTGAGACAGGTTTTATTTCCAACCCTGGCGAGGCAAAAAAACTCAACAGCAGTCGCTATCGAAATAAGCTGTCGAAGCAGATTTTTGCCGGGATAAAGCAGTACTTTTCTCAGTATCCGCCATCTGATTCGCTACTTGCTTGGCATAAACACGGCCGGCTCGATACCGCATTATCCTCGCGTGTCCATGTGATAACGCGTGGCGACACCCTGTCAGGTATCGCTAAGCGTTATAGCGTTAACATCAAAGACATTCAAAATTACAATAGCATCAATGGCAGTAATATTCGTATTGGTCAAAAACTTAAAATTCCTACTTCATAATCTTTGTAGTCTAATAACATGTCAAAAATTAAATTACTGAGTCCGCGGTTGGCAAACCAAATTGCTGCCGGAGAAGTAGTCGAGCGGCCAGGCTCGGTAATAAAAGAGATCCTGGAAAACAGCCTCGATGCTGGCGCTTCGCGTTTGGACATAGATATTGAGGGCGGGGGTATTAAATTAATGCGGGTGCGCGACAACGGCATCGGCATTGAAAAAGAAGATTTATCTCTGGCCTTATCGCGCCATGCCACCAGTAAAATATACCAATTAGATGATCTCGAAGCGGTAGCGACATTAGGCTTTCGCGGCGAGGCCTTGGCCTCTATTAGCTCGGTATCGCGGACTACTTTAACCAGTAATACCAACGATAGTGGGCACGGTTGGCAGGCGCAGACCGAAGGTCGAGAAATGGATGCCGATATAGCGCCGGCGCCGCACCCACAGGGCACCACAGTGGAAGTACGTGACTTATTTTTTAATACTCCGGCCAGGCGAAAATTTTTACGCACCGAAAAAACCGAATACAACCGTATCGAAGATGTTGTTAAACGGCTGGCTCTATCGCGTTTCGATGTCAGTTTTGTTTTGCGTCACAATGGTCGCGCAATCCACAATTGGCGCGGAGGTGAAACCCAAGCCGAGATGGAACGCCGCGTGGCCCAGGTGTGCGGTCCCGCGTTTATGGAAAATGCCGTGCATCTTGATATCGAACGCGCCGGTTTTCGTCTCTGGGGGTGGGTAGCACTGCCAACCTTTTCCCGTTCGCAGGCTGACTTGCAGCACTTCTTTGTTAATGGTCGCGCCATTCGTGATAAATTAGTAGGGCACGCGGTGCGTCAAGCTTATCAGGATGTGCTTTACCACGGCCGCCATCCCGCCTTTGTTTTATATTTGCAAGTCGATCCGGCCAGTGTCGATGTCAATGTTCACCCGACCAAGCACGAAGTTCGTTTTCGCGATAACCGTAGCGTGCATGATTTTATTTATCGCAGTTTGCACCATGCGCTGGCCGATGTTCGGCCGACAGATCAATTGACTGATACGCAGCAGGCTAATGGCGTATTGCACGCGCCGTCATCACCACAGTTGTCGGTGCAGGGCGTTGCGGTGGGTGAATTTCAGGGTCAGAATCAAATTGCTTTTAGCTCTTCAGCTAAATCCGCGCAACCCGCTGGATTTTCCAGCTATCAGCAGCAGTCTCCTGCTCCAGGCGCTGTCGCTGAGCAGCTAACAGGTTATGGCCAGTTGTATTCGAGTCAGGCGACAGAGAACTCTGGATATGCATCGGGCACGCCTTCGTTGCAGCAATTGAATGAGTCTAATGAAGAAATCCCGCCGCTGGGCTATGCCATTGCGCAGTTAAAGGGTATTTTTATTCTGGCGGAAAATGCTCAAGGCATGATAGTGGTGGACATGCATGCCGCCCACGAACGTATTACGTATGAACGTATGAAAGAGGCGTTCGACTTGCAGGGTATTCGGGCTCAACCTCTATTGGTACCGCAGACACTGGCGCTGAGTGAGAAAGAGGCAGATTGCGCCGACAGTCATGCTGAAATATTTCAAAAACTCGGTTTTGAATTGCAGCGTGCCGGGCCCGAGTCACTGTTGATACGACAGATTCCTGTGATGCTTAATCGTGCCGATGTCGATCAGTTGGTGCGCGATGTACTGTCAGATTTAATTGAACATGGCAGTAGTGAACGTATACGCAATCATATTAATGAAATTCTCGGCACTATGGCCTGCCATGGCAGTGTGCGTGCAAATCGCAAACTTACGCTGCCGGAGATGAATGCATTGTTGCGGGATATGGAGGCAACTGAAAGAAGTGGCCAGTGTAATCATGGCCGGCCCACCTGGGCACTGCAGACATTAGATGAATTGGATAAGTTATTTATGCGAGGGCAGTAGTGCCCGCCTCAGTAAGGCGCAGCAGACTTTAGAAGTGTTAGATCGGTTTATTATGCGGGGACAGTTACTCATACGGCATTGTCGTGTTATTCGTCATTGGCTGAGGTTGTTTCTTTATTTTCTTTTTTTAGCAAGGCCACAAGGTCCGGTTCGGCAATAGGTTTGCTAAATAAGTAGCCCTGGCCGATATCACAACCTTCCGCTATCAAGAATTTTTCCTGCGCACTGGTCTCAATGCCTTCGGCAACAACTTTGAGCTTGAGTTTGTGTGCTACCGCAATAATCGCCGCGGTGATTTCCATATCGGTTTCATTGTCGGGGATATCCATAACAAAAGATCGGTCTATCTTTAAGGTGTCGAGCGGCAGCTCTTTGAGATAGCTAAAGGACGAGTAGCCAGTGCCAAAGTCATCGATAGCTATCGACATACCCAATTGCTGTAATTGATGAAGTGCGCGATTATTGTTTTCGATGTCTTGTATCACCATTGATTCTGTGATTTCAAGCTCGAGCAGTTTCGCGGGTACCTGAGTGAGTGACAAGGTTTGCTCGATCATGGGAAATAATTTAGGGTCTTGGAACTGGCGCGAGGACAGGTTAACAGACATTTTTATAGGCTCCAGCCCTGCATCTAACCAGCGTCTGAGCGCTTCACATGCTTCCACTAATACCCACTCCCCCAGCGGAACAATTAGGCCGGTCTCTTCCAACTGAGCAATAAATTGTCCCGGGGCGAGTAGACCACGAACGGGGTGCCGCCAGCGAACGAGGGCTTCTACCGAGCAGATAGTATTATTTTTGAAATCTATCTGTGGTTGATAATAGAGTACAAACTCACGATTGATTAGCGCCTGTCTAAGTTCATTTTCAAGCTCTAGTTGTGCCACGGCATGCTCGGTCATGGAATTGTTAAATAGCTGATATTTATTTCGCCCCAGAGCTTTAGCTCGGTACATAGCCAAGTCTGCTTTTTGTAAAAGTTCCTCAGTGTTTAGGCCGTCCTCAGGGGAGCTGACAATGCCGATACTGGCAGAAACGATTACTTCAGTTGACTGTAGGCGCAACGGATTTCTTAAAACATTGAGCACATTATTAGCAATAATACTGCCATCGCCTTGGTGGCGAATCTCCCTGATAAGTATGCAGAACTCATCGCCGCCAAGGCGGCTGACTAAATCGCCGCCGCGTACGCAAGATTGTAGACGTTTACCGACTATTTTTAATAATTCATCACCGCAGTGATGTCCAAGCGAGTCATTTATTCGTTTGAAATTATCGAGATCTAAAAATAATAAAGAAAAACTACTGTTTTCTTTATTCAAGCAAATCTGAATTTCATCAAGTAGCGATCGACGAGTTGCTAGCCCTGTTAATGTGTCAAAGAGTACCAATTTTTGCAGCTCTTTATTGTGATTTTGTATCTGTTCTTGCATGCTCTCAAGCTGTAATGAAACATTGATTTCACTACTGTCGAGTATATCTATTTCGTCTTTAAACCAGCGTTTTCTATTACTTTGTGCAAGTATTTCTCTAACATATGCAAATTTACCCTGACTAAGTAAAGGCATTAAGTCAGCCTGCTGACGCAGACGCACTATGGGTTTCCACAGCATGATAATAATGAGAAGGCTAAAAATTATGACCGCAGATATAGCCGTAACGATATAACTGCTGGAGGCATCCGCTATCTGGCTTCGCTCTTCGGTAACATTTTCAATAATAATGTAGTAACTGTAATCCTGACCTGGTTCGGTTGGAATTAATGCCAATTGAAAACTGCCACTGTTAAGTTCAACACTTTGACTAGCATTGATTAACTGATTGAAACTAATTTTTTCCGATGCATCTTGTAATAGCGGTAATGTATCTTTGAAATTGGTTATAGTTGCTGCCCGACGTTGCCATATATCTAAATTTTTGCTTTTTTTAGAGTTGCTTTTAATGCGGCTGAGTACACCTATATCTGACTGGGTAAGGTTGTTAAAGGTACTTAATATGTCGGAAATTGAGCGTGTTAGTAGTAACACCTGAAAGTCTTTATTGTGGTTTATTACTGGTGTGATCAGTATTTGTAAACATTGCTGGTGGCAATCTATAATACTCAATGGTGTGCCGTTAATGCCTGTTTTTTCGATGTCTGTTAGGAACTTATTAAAATTATTTTTTGATCCCCAATGTGCGATATTCGATCCGTCACGACGATACAAATGAGCGCTGTCTAGGCTCCAATTTATTGCTAAGTATTCCCAATGATTATTGAGGCTGCTCTGCACATTATTTTTGTATTCATTAGTCATAGATAGTGTCGGAATTATATCGACAAGCTGCAATAAGTGGTTATTAGACTGTTGTATTAACGCAGTGATTTCATCTTTATGACGACGATGATTTTCATCTCGCTGGACTTTGTATAAATTTTCTAGCTGTGTCTCGCCTACAAAAGCAAAAAATGCACTAAGCCCCAGCACCAATATGCTAGTTAAGATTAGAGCCTTAATTTTTAAACTGATGAACATATGGTTAGAACTTAAAGCTCAATTGGGCCGTAAATAGGTTCCAGTCTTCAGCTGTCTCGCTGGGGATTGGATTTTCAATAAGAGCTAACCAGCCAGTGCCCTTAATACGGTGGTATTCGGCGGCTACCATCCAATGTTTATTTATGTCATAGCGAACGCCTGCGGTTATGTCTTTGGCAAACGCCTTGTGGGCCGGCACTTGTCCACCAGACGCAGCTTGTAATTTTTTTCCGTCTTTATCATTGCTGTATATATAATAAACATCATAGCGAGCATAGGTTTTCCACTTCGGGGTGATCCGATAGCTAATTTGGCCGTAATAAGATTCGTTATTTTTTGGGTCGTCGTAGATGCTGTAATTTGGGCCTTGGTATTCTATTTCAGAAATCTGGTATTCAGCGGTTATTTGCCAATCTGGCCAGTTATATTCGAACGACAGTAAATTGAGAGTAATATTGTCTTTACCATTTACAGGAAAATCGACTGATGTAGATTTATAATCAGAGCCAAATTGAGCAAAGCTATAGCCTAGGCGCCAGCGTCCAGCGTCTTGTTCTAGCATAACTCGAGCGATCAGCATTTTTTCGTTTTCAATATTGCCGGGGCGGTTAGCACCTAAAATTATTTGCTCTGTGGTTTCATCGATTATCGGTTTACCATAAACCAAATCTAGATTTATGCGCATGTCAGCCCATTGTGCGTGGCCATAACTGGAAAGGCCATCCATGGTGTGAAATACCTGACGCATGCTGTCTAGGTAAATGGATTGCGGCAACAGTATTGATGGTTTATTAAAGGCGATATCTCGGGCGTCATTATAAAGTCCATAGGTGTTTTTTACGCGTCCAGCGCGAACACCCAAACCATAATCCAAACTGTTGACTAGATTGATATCGGCAAAGCCATAATCTAGTTGCACACCGTCTTGCGAGTTTTTTCCGGCGCGACGATAAATCGCCTGCGCCGAAAACTGTACACGTGAGTGAGGTTTCCAAGAGCCGCCCAGGCCCAGATCATCGAATTCCCAGCTCCAATGTTCGCTGTCACCAAAAAAGCTATTGTAATCAGTTTTAATCACGCCTTGATTGGCGAAGCCATGCCAGCGCAATGATGACTGACCATTATCAGCCTCGCTCGCAAGTACGGTGATCGGTGCGCAGGCGATAAATAAAGTTAAGGCTGCCCAGCAGTCTTTAGTCCAATGGTATGATGCGGATCTCGGCATCCGTCGATTCCTTATTGGTATAGCCTATGGCTCCGGCTGTATTGTTAACGCGTTCAATCATTTCTTTGCGGTTGGCAACTTCTATAGGTGCTTGGCCAATGCCGGTATAAACATATCTATCCCAGTGGCGGCGCAATTGATGCGGAAACATCGATAGTCTTTTTTGTACGAAATCGCGATGTTGCTTTGCTTGGTCGGGTAGAACATAAACCACGATAGGAGTTCCATCAGGCCACTCGCGCAGGCGCATAGAAAATATACTGCGGGCCTTGTTGCGCGAGATACTAGTTACGCTGAGTTGTGGATTGACAATAAGGTTTGGCGTTTGAGTGCCCCCCAGCCCTAAGCTAGGCATCATAGCCATGGCCAAAAGTACTAGCAAGTATCTTAGGCTGAGGTGGGAAGGTTGAGGGGCATATCTCATGCGGTGTGTTTGGGTCCAAGTGAAAAGGCGTTATGTCATCGAGTATAGTTAAAAAAGGTAATAACGAAATTATTTTTTAAATCTCTTTAGATGCTGCTGTTTATGCCTGCTCCGCCTGCTGATAGACTGCTGCCATGACCAATCAACAAATTATTAACAAACCTTCGGCAATTTTTTTGATGGGCCCGACTGCAGCCGGGAAAACCGATTTGGCAATCGCTCTGTCCAAGGTCCTGCCTACTGACGTGATTAGTGTCGACTCAGCCCTAGTTTACAAGGGCATGGATATCGGATCGGCCAAACCGTCTAAAGCAGAGCTGGCACTTTGTCCTCATCGGCTAATTGATATTCGCGATCCTGCCGATCCTTATTCTGCAGCTGACTTTCGCCGCGATGCACTTGAGGCTATGGCCGAAATATCTGCCGCCGGTCGCATTCCCTTATTAGTCGGTGGTAGCATGCTTTATTATAAGGCGCTGCTGGAGGGCTTGGCTGAAATGCCATCGGCGGAACAGGCCGTGCGTGCCGAAATTGAGCGCGAAGCGCTCGAGAAAGGCTGGCCGTATATTCACGGCCAACTGGCGGCGGTAGACATTGAAAGTGCCGAGCGCATACATCCCAATCATTCGCAGCGTTTGTCGCGAGCGCTGGAGGTTTTCCGTGTTAGCGGTAAAACTATGACTCAGCTGCGAGCTGAGCAGAAATCCGATCCATTGCAGGATCACTATCAATTAGTTCAGCTCGCTATCGCTCCGCGGCAGCGTTCTACCTTGCACGAGCGCATTGCCCTGCGCTTTCATAAAATGTTGGAACTTGGGGTGATTGAGGAGGTTGAATCTTTGCGCGCAAGGGGCGATTTACATCTCGACCTCCCATCTATGCGAGCTGTAGGCTATCGTCAGGTATGGGAGTATTTGGACGGTGCCCTGACGAAAGACGAAATGATCGAGCGCGGTATTGTCGCTACGCGGAAGCTGGCCAAGCGGCAGTTCACCTGGCTCAATGGCTGGACTGAATTGAATTGGATCAACACCGACAACAAAGAGGGCGAAATGCTGACAGGGGATAATATTCTCAATCAAGCCTTGCAATTTTTGCCGGTCGGGGCAATATAGTCAATTGGCTGCTGTAGAGCGGTATATATATTTTTTCTGTTTTTGAATGCTTATGTTCGCCGTCGATGTGAGTGCTAGGGGATTTCCTTGGTAAATGGCGCGAATGTCTTTTTATACTTACAAGGAGAAAATGATGTCTAAAGGTCATAGCCTGCAGGACCCTTATCTGAATGTTTTACGCAAAGAGCGTATTCCGGTTTCTATCTACCTCGTTAATGGTATTAAGCTGCAGGGACAGGTCGAATCTTTCGATCAGTTCGTAGTGCTGCTGAAGAACACTGTTAGTCAGATGGTATATAAGCACGCTATTTCTACCGTTGTGCCATCGCGCTCGGTGCGGGTGCCTATGCTGAATCCAGCACACGAAGAAGGCGAAGAATAATCACTTTGTTACAGCGAATTGAGGTCATTTAACCTGAATTCGCTGCAATTTTATTTGAGGATACTCATTGTTTTTTGATAGACCCGCCTCGGGTGAACTGGCAATTCTGGTTCATCTCGATATTAATCAACATCGCGACGCTGATGATCCCCGTGAATTTGAAGAACTTGTGCTTTCTGCCGGTGGTGACCCGGTCGAGTTCGTCACTGGTTCGCGCGCGACTCCCAATCCAAGATATTTTGTCGGCAGCGGTAAAGTAGACCAGATTAAAGCTCTAGTGACGCTGCATGGTGCCGAACTGGTGATCTTTAATAACACCCTCTCGCCTAGCCAAGAGCGCAACTTAGAGGCAGTGTTTGAGTGCCGAGTTCTCGATCGCACCACCTTGATTCTCGATATTTTCGCCCAGCGCGCCCGTACCTTTGAGGGTAAGTTGCAGATTGAGTTGGCACAGTTGCGACATATGTCTACACGTCTGGTGCGAGGATGGACTCACCTAGAGCGTCAAAAGGGCGGTATTGGCCTACGTGGGCCCGGTGAAACCCAGCTGGAAACCGACCGTCGCTTATTGCGGGTCCGGATTAAATCACTTGAAGGCCGCCTCGTTAAAGTACGTAAGCAGCGCGATCAGGGTCGCCGCATGCGGCGCCGCGCCTCGGTGCCAACGGTATCACTGGTGGGGTACACTAACGCCGGTAAATCGACTCTGTTTAATCGGCTGACCGACGCCGATGTATTGGTTGAAGATCTGCTGTTTGCTACGCTAGATCCGACTTTGCGCCGGGTCGATTTTGATAAAGTGGGAGCTGTGATTCTCGCTGATACGGTTGGCTTTATTAGCCATCTTCCACACAAATTAGTGGAGGCTTTTCGCGCCACTTTGGAGGAGGCCTCTAACGCTTCTCTGCTGCTGCATATTATTGATGCCGCTGCCGAGGACCGACTTAAAAATATTGATGCTGTCGCTGAAGTGCTGAGTGAGATTGATTGCGGTGATATTCCTCAGCTCAAGGTTTATAACAAGCTCGATCTGATCGACGTTGAGCCGCGTATTGATCGTGACGATCAAGGCGCGCCAGTCGCTGTCTGGTTGTCGGCTCACACCGGTGCCGGTATCGAGCTGTTGTTCGACGCTATGAGTGAGCTGTTAGGCAAGGAATTGGTTAGGGGTAAGTTACAGCTAAATCCTAGACAGGGTAGCCTGCGTGGCAAGTTATTTGAGCAAAATGGTGTGGAGTCAGAAACCTACGCCGATGATGGCGGCGCCATTGTAGACTTGTGCCTGCCCAAGGCAGATTTGATGCGTATCTTGAGCGCAGTCGACACCCAGTATAGCGATCTGAACTGGTTGCATATGGAAGAGACTATCGGTGGTGTTATTTCGAATATTCCCGACCAAGAAGACGAATTTGGTGGCTTTTATAACACCAAATCTAAAATTTTGGATGAAGATAACCACAGAGACCGGCAAAGTAATGCGCCATTGAAGAATTGAATGCTAGCGAGCCGCTTAGGCTCTGTTAGAATCGATAAAAATTGTTTATCACAGTTTTACAAAAGCATTTTTTGTAAAATAGACTTTCACTACGATTAAGACCGAGTGACTTTTTCGCAGGTCTGTGGCGATACCGCGCACAAATTTGGAGTGTATGTTTAGTACACGACGATTGAACGCGGAAATAGCGACGGCCCTGCGGAACAGCACCGCACAGCTACGGAGAATGATATGGCTTGGAATGAACCTGGTGATAAAGATCCTTGGGGTGGCAAGCGCGGCAACGATCAAGGCCCGCCTGATCTGGACGAAGCACTGAAAAAATTTCAGCAAAAAATTAATGGTATTTTTGGCGGAGGTAAAAAAAGCGGTTCAGGCACCAGTGGTGGCGGCTTTAGCGGTGCATCAATTGTCTTTATGTTTGTGATTGCGGCGCTAGTGTACGGTGGTTTTGGGTTCTATACAGTTAGTCAGCAGGAACGTGCCGTAGTTCTGCGCTTCGGTGTTTACAGTGATACGGTGCAGCCGGGCTTGAACTGGAATCCACCACTGATCGACAGTGTAACCAAGGTTAACATTAGTCAGTTACGTAACTACCGTAGCAAGGGTGAAATGCTCACGGAAGATCTTAATATTGTTGATGTTGAGCTCTCTATTCAGTACAGCATTGTCAGTATTCGTGATTTTGTTCTGGCTATTCGCGATCCTGAATCTAGTCTCAAACATGCGGCTGACTCTGCATTGCGTCATGTTGTAGGTTCCAGCGAAATGAACCAGGTATTGACTGAAGGTCGTGCTGAAGTTGGTATTGAAGTTAAGCAGCGCTTGCAAACGTATCTTGATAGTTACAGCACCGGTATTGTCGTTTCTACCGTTAACATCGAAAAAACCTCGCCGCCGCGCGAAGTTCAAGCTGCGTTTAACGATGTTAACAAGGCACGCGAAGACGAAGAGCGTTACAAGAATGAAGCCGAATCCTACTCTAACGGTATTTTACCGGAAGCACGTGGTCAGGCTCAGCGAGTTATTGAGGAGGCCACCGCTTATCGCGAGCAGGTTATTGCTCAGGCCGATGGTGACGCTAGTCGTTTCAATGCCCTTCTAATCGAGTACAAAAAGGCCCCGAAAGTGACTCGCGAGCGTTTGTATTTGGATGCAGTGGAGGACGTACTCTCTAGCAGTTCCAAGGTAATGGTCGACGTTGAGGGCGGCAATAACATGCTGTATCTACCGTTGGATAAAATGATGCAATCATCTGCAGGTAGTATTGGCAGTGGTTTGGCTTCGCGTCAAAACGTGAATGATTCCGATAAGCGTGAAATCGCCAACCAAGTGTTAGAGCAGTTGCGCAACGAAGCTGCTAATCGCACCCGCCGCTAAGACAGGAGAATAGAGATGTCGAATAAGAATTTGGTTGTCATAATATGTTTTGGCTTGGTAGTAATGCTGCTGTCCAACGTACTGTTTGTGGTAAAAGAAACCGAAAAAGCGGTAATGCTGAAGTTTGGTAAATTGGTTAAAACTGATATCGAGCCTGGCCTTCACGTTAAAGTACCATTAATGAATAAGTTGGTTAAGTTTGATGCTCGGATTTTGACCGTAGATGCCGCACCCGCTGATTTTCTCAACAGTGAGAAAAAGGCTATGCGTGTGGATTCGTTCATTAAATGGCGTATTTCCAATGTTGAACAGTTCTACACCGTGACCAGTGGTGTTAGTCCAGAGCAAATTATCTCTCAACGGGTTAACGAAGGTCTGCGTAACGCCTTTGCCGATCTGACGTTGCACGAAGTGGTATCGGGTAAGCGAGATGAGTTGATGTCTGGCTTGACCAAAACCATGAATGTTGAAGCTCGGGCTGATTTAGGCATGGAAATAATCGACATACGAATTAAGCGCGTCGATCTACCCGAAGATGTTTCAGGCTCTGTGTTTGATCGCATGCGCACCGAACGTGAACGCGAGGCGCGTGAGCATCGCTCTAAAGGCAAGGAACAGGCCGAGGTTATTAAAGCCGATGCCGACCGTCAACGTACGATAATTGAGGCTGAAGCCTATCGTGACTCCGAAAAACTGCGTGGTGAGGGGGATGCCAAGGCAGCAGCAACTTATGCAAGTGCTTATACAAAAGATGCCGAGTTCTATGCATTTACGCGTAGTCTGAATGCTTATAAAGCTACTTTTAGCAGTAAAGAAGACGTTATGTTGATTGACCCCAATAGTGATTTCTTCCGTTACCTGAAGGACTCTGGCGGTAAAAAATAGCCCTACTGTGTTTTAAGTGTAAAAAAAAGGCGGCCCTATGGCCGCTTTTTTTCGTATTGCTTAAACGTAAATGTTCAACATTTGAGGGCTATGGTGATAGAATGCTGCAACCGAGCGACCTTGTTCGGTTTTTTTATGTCTTCAATAATGTATTTTGCCTGTGGAATCTCAGATGACAAATGCTGATCGCTGGTTATTACCCGACGGAGTAGAGGAAATCCTCCCCGTTCAGGCCCAGCGTATTGAACGCTTACGTGGCCGTTTGGTCGATTTGTACCGTTGCTGGGGCTACGACCTGGTGATACCGCCGTTGGTCGAGTTTACTGATTCGTTGTTAATTGGGCTCGGTCGCGATGTCGATTTGATGACGTTTAAAGTGACAGATCAAATTTCCGGTCGCACTATGGGCATCCGAGCTGATATTACTCCGCAAACAGCGCGTATGGATGCCCATAGCTTTATTCGTCAAGGGCCGAGCCGTCTCTGTTATGCTGGCCATGTACTGCATACTAAGCCCAAGCATGCGCTCGCTACTCGCACGCCTATCCAGGCCGGCGCCGAACTTTATGGTGAACAAGGTTTAGATGCCGATATCGAAGTAGTGTCACTCCTGCTGGCTTCGTTACAGGCGCTAAATTTACCTAAATTACATATAGATCTCGATCATGTCGGTATCTATCGCTCACTGGCCGCTACTGCCGGCTTTAATAGCGAGCAAGAAGAGGCCTTTTTTGAGCTGTTACAGCGCAAGGCCGCTACCGAGATTAACGCCTGGGTGGCCGACAATATTAGCGATGTGGCTATAGCTGAATTACTGCTGGCACTGCCTAATCTTGCCGGTGACCGCGCCATACTCGACAGCGCTAAGCAGAGCTTTGCCGCAGTGGGCGCCGTTGCTGCCGTTGCGGCGATCGATGAGCTGATGCAGGTTGCTGATGCTGTGGCCGCGCGTTTCCCCGCTGCTCAGCTCTACTTTGACTTGAGTGAATTGCGCGGCTATCACTATCACACTGGTATTGTTTTTGCGGCTTACGCGCCAGGCTATGGCATTGCCATTGCGAATGGCGGTCGCTACGATCAAATCGGTGAAGTATTTGGCCGCGCCCGTCCAGCCACGGGTTTCACTGTGGACGTGTCGGCGGTCAACAGCCTTGCTTTACCGCTGGACGTTGCTGTGAACGGCGTATTCGCTGCCAAATCGGCGGATCCCGGTCAGTGGCAGGCTATTGAAAATTTGCGCGCTCAAGGAGAGCGTGTGGTCTGCGGTTTTGCAGGCC
The DNA here is from genome assembly GCA_963933095.1 of uncultured Cellvibrionales bacterium. Taxonomy (GTDB): domain Bacteria; phylum Pseudomonadota; class Gammaproteobacteria; order Pseudomonadales; family Cellvibrionaceae; genus UBA1124. The sequence goes on along the minus strand of CAWVSV010000060.1, from coordinate 1,369 downwards.
AAGAGATAAACCCTAGCGAGCTCAATTGCGATAGGCAGTTGCTGTTGGTGGACTTCGAGTACCAAGTGGTTTCGCTTTAAATAATCCCTTATTTACACTTTATAGAGAGTTAGGCAAACAATGGGCAAGAACGTTGTTGTATTGGGCACCCAATGGGGTGACGAAGGTAAAGGCAAGATTGTTGATTTGCTCACCGATCAAGCTTCTCTGGTAGCGCGCTTTCAGGGCGGCCACAATGCCGGCCATACGCTGGTTATCGACGGTGTTAAAACCGTATTACACTTGATTCCATCGGGTATTTTACGCGAAGGTGTCACTTGCCTGATTGGCAATGGTGTTGTGCTGGCTCCCGATGCGCTGCTGAAAGAAATGGCGGGTCTAGAGGCCACAGGCGTACCAGTACGCGAGCGCTTGCAGCTGTCTCCAGCTTGTCCGCTGATTTTGCCTTACCACGTAGCACTGGACCAGGCCCGCGAAAAAGCGCGCGGCAATGACGCCATCGGTACTACCGGTCGGGGCATTGGCCCTGCCTACGAAGATAAGGTCGCTCGTCGCGGTCTGCGTCTCGGCGATATTTTTAACTGGGACGATTTCACCACCAAGTTGAAAGAAGTGGTCGACTATCACAACTTCTCGCTGGTGAATTACTACGGTTGTGAGGCTGTAGACTTCGATAAAACCCTAGCCGAAGCGGTTGAGTGGGCTGCTGAACTTAAGCCTATGGTAGTTGATGTAACAGACGTGTTACACACGGCTCGCGAAGCCGGTGAAAATATCATGTTCGAAGGCGCGCAAGGTTCACTGCTCGACATCGATCACGGCACCTACCCCTACGTAACTTCTTCTAACACCACTGCTGGCGGCGCCGCCACTGGTTCTGGTTTTGGCCCGCTGTACCTTGACTACATTTTAGGTATTACCAAGGCTTACACCACACGTGTCGGTTCTGGTCCTTTCCCGACCGAGCTGGATTGCGAAGTAGGACAGCACCTAGGTGTTAAAGGTCATGAGTTTGGTGCCACTACCGGCCGCAAGCGCCGCACCGGCTGGTTCGATGCCGTTGCGGTTAAGCATGCTATTCGCATTAACTCTATCACGGGTATTTGTCTGACTAAGCTCGACGTTCTTGATGGTCTCGAGGCTATTAAGATTTGCGTTGGTTACCAATGTAAAGACGGCAAAGATTTGACTATTCCGTTCGATGCTAAGGGCTGGGAAAACGTTGTACCTGTGTATGAAGATATGCCAGGCTGGAGCGAAAACACGGTCGGCGCACAGAGTTTAGATGTGCTACCGCAAGCTGCTCGCAACTACATTGACCGCTTGGCTGAGCTTGTTGGGGCGCCTATCGATATAGTGTCGACTGGCC
>CAWVSV010000059.1:0-15449 GCA_963933095.1 uncultured Cellvibrionales bacterium | reverse complement strand
TCAATAAGGCCAACAGTAATATCGTAGTCGACCGAGAAAAATGCCTAGCACTTGCGAACTATAAAGCTGATTTAGCCCGAGACATGCTCAGCATGTTGATTGACACAGCCAAGCAAGACATTGAACTATTGCCGCATCTGTACCGTGAGCAAAAATTTGACGAACTGTCCGAGCGAATCCACAAACTCTATGGCAGCTGTTGCTACAGCGGTGTACCGGCACTTAAGAAAATAAGCGGCAAACTGGACAAGTTGCTACAGCAAAAACAATATGCAAATTTAGAACAGGATCTTATAGCGCTCGGCAACGCGATTGCTGCACTACTAAATTGGAATCAAGAGTTTGATGTTAACGCCTTATTTGGCTTTGAAAATTAAACATGCATCTGTCGATACATCTCTCGACTGTTCAGTGGCTTAGAACCGAGCAGCGCTTGTAAAGCCCTACGGGCGACCTGCTTAGCCACCTGACGAGTGGTCACCAAACTGTAATCTGCGGCGGCAATCGCAAGTAAGTTAGTCCCTTGATAGCAGCCATCGCTACAAGCCACAAATCCCCTGCCCACATCTAACTGATAGTAACAGCTGGCGATAACGGGCTGCTGCAGATCGGCATCCACTGAGAAGCTCAATCCATACCCCAGTTGTTGCAATAAAAACCATTCAAATTGTCTTAGGCAGGGCTCAAGTTCTATGTCTTGTTGAAGTGACTCAATTATCTGCCCGTAGCGGGAAAATAAGAGTGTATGCGGGTCTGCTATGGGTAGCAATCGCAGTAATAATTCGTTTAGATAAAAACCGCTGAACAGCGTTGTTTGTTGCAACGACACACTTTTGCCCGCCAGTTCGATATGAGTCAGTGTTTTTAGCTCACTTCTACCCCGGCAAGAAATAAGTAACGGCGTAAAGGGAACCAGCAAATGCTTCGTCCCCCCCTTGCGGCGACGAGCCCCTTTAGCCAACACTGGCAAACGCCCATATTCAGGCGTCCAAAGGTCGGCAATAACACTGGTGTCACGATAATTACGAGAGTGCAGTATATACGCTGGCTGCAGTTCAATGCGCACTAGAGATTGTCGTAACCCAAGCTTCTCAGAGCCCGCTCGTCATCGGACCAGCCCGATTTCACTTTTACCCAGAGTCTCAGCATGACCTTGCAGCCGAACAACTCTTCCATGTCACCTCGGGCATCGGTGCCAATCTGCTTAATGCGGTCACCTTTATTGCCAATCAGTATGCGTTTCTGACCGTCGCGCTCAACCAAAATCAAGGCGCCAATATGCAGTACATCACCCTGCTGAGAAAACTCTTCAATCTCTACATTCATCTGGTAAGGCAGTTCGTCACCGAGTTGGCGAGTGATTTTTTCACGAACCATTTCAGCGGCGATAAATCGCGAACTGCGATCGGTAATCTGATCTTCCGGAAAGAAATGCTCAGCCACAGGCAAGCGTTTAACAATTTCACGCTCTAAAGCGTCGAGATTATTGCCGCGTAGAGCGGAAATAGGAATTATCTCACTGGCACCGACACGCTCCAGCAACTGCTCAATTTGAGGCAGCAGCGACTCTTTATCATCCAGCTGATCAACTTTATTGAGAGCAATGAGCACCGGAATTTCACAGTTTTCCAAGCGGCGAGCCACCGCTTCGTCTTCCTCAGTCCAGGCGCAGCGATCAACAACAAACACCACAACATCGACATCGCGAATAGCGGTTGAAGCGGAGCGGTTCATGTAACGGTTTATAGCCTTGTCTTGACCCAAGTGCATCCCAGGGGTATCGACAAAAATAATTTGGTGATTATCTTCAGTCTTAATACCGAGCATATTATGGCGCGTAGTTTGAGGTTTACGCGACGTGATGCTAATTTTCTGTCCCAACACATGATTAAGCAGGGTAGATTTACCCACATTAGGCCGGCCAATAATAGCAGCGTAGCCACAGCGGCTCTTTTTTTCGCTCACAACAACAGTCATATTTATACTCATTTTTTACCGAGTTTTACCGCTTGGGCTTGCAGTAAATTCAAGGCCTCAGCGGCGCTTTCTTTCTCGGCCAGTTTTCGATTACTTGCCGTCGCCACGGTAGGCTTTGGCAACAACTTAACTCGACACTCAACAGTAAATTGCTGGGCATGAGACTCGCCGCTAGTGGCGATAATTTTGTATACTGGTACCGGCGCACGACGCGACTGCAGATACTCTTGCAACTGAGTTTTACTGTCTTTAGGGGTTTCATCCAGACTAATGTTTCTTATGCGCTTGGCGTACCAGTCAAGCAAGTGCCGCTGACAGGTATCCATGCCAGCTTCTAAATAAATAGCACCGATAATGGCCTCAACTGTGTCAGCAAGAATAGAGTCACGACGAAAACCGCCGCTTTTAATCTCGCCTTCGCCCAAGTTAAGCTGCTCGCCCAGTTCAAACTCACGCGCCACTTCAGCCAAGGTCTCACCTTTAACCAGTTGAGCACGCAGACGACTCAAATCTCCTTCACGAGCGGCGGGAAATTTATTAAATAATGCCTCGCCCATAGTAAAATTTAAGATCGAATCACCCAGAAACTCCAAGCGCTCGTTATTGCGAGCGCCGCAACTGCGGTGTGTTAAAGCCAGATCTAGCAGCGATTCATCAGTAAAGGTATAACCCAAGTGCTTAATTAATCTCTGGCGTTTAAGACTCATCATTTTTTCTTAACAACCGGCTTGGTGGGCTTACAGCAAGCCTCAACATCGCTTGAGTCCAACTGATTTTCAAAGCTCATAACCAAGTCTAAATTCAGCACTTCAAGAAAAGGAACTCGTACCTCATAATTGATATTTACCAGCAGACCATCACGACTACGATCGACATCAATATTATTCGGGCCCTCAGAGCGCACATTATTGAGCATATAGTGACGCTGTATAATGCGTTTAATTTCTCTTTTATTCATCTCGCCGACCGGCTTGGCACTATCACCCACGGCTTTTAATGCTTCTACAACGTACATGTTCTCAGCATAATAAGGCACCACCTTGAAGGCAAACATCATAAAGAAGCCCGCCACCATCATTACTATCAGAAAATTAAAAATTGACATACCGCGCTGCGAACAGCTTTTTATTGTTCTTTTTTTCATAATAAAGTCGTCTCTTAATTAGTTTAATATATTTTACTGAATAGGACCCACAGAATTAAACTTTGGCAGACTAAGCAGCCTTGGCCAGTGCATCCACACAGCAAATGCCTTACCGACAATGGCCGTTTCAGGAACGGGGCCCCAGTCGCGGCTGTCAGAGCTATTATCACGATTGTCGCCCATCATGAAGTAATGCCCTTCGGGAACGATCCAATGGCCTTTGCGACTTAAACGACCAGGAACAGCCGCCTTGCGCATCTGATGTTCAACGCCGGCTAAATTTTCCGTGGTCCAGAGATATTCGGGATTGCGTGGAGGCTCGCCTTTAACCAACTGCTGCTCCATACGCACGCCATTAATAAACAAGACATTATTAATGTAACTAATATCATCGCCAGGTAAACCAACTACACGCTTAATATAATAGGTATCCGGTTTGTGCGGTGGGAAAAAAACCATGACTTCGCCGCGTTCAGGCTGATTAATATCGATGATCTTAGTGCGAGTTACCGGCAGACGAATACCGTAGGTAAATTTATTAACCAGTATAAAATCACCAATTTTAAGCGTGGGAATCATTGAGCCCGACGGGATCTGAAAAGGCTCAAATAGAAACGAGCGTAACACCAGAACCACAAATAATACTGGAAAAAAAGACTTGGCGTACTCAACAACGATCGGCTCCTGCTCGGCACTGCTGCGTGCCAATATAAAGACTTTGTCATCGACGCCTTTTTCTAGATCCAAATTACTAAACTGCTGATTGACCGCCGCCACCGCTAAACTACGATTTTTAGCCAAAAACACCAGATCAAATAGCCAGACCACCGCACTAACAAAAACAGCAATAACCAGCAGTAGAGGAAAATTAATATCCATTCAATTCACATCCAAATTATTTGATTAAACGATTTAGCTGTCTAACTTCAAAACAGCGAGGAAAGCTTCCTGTGGAATTTCCACATTACCGACTTGTTTCATACGTTTCTTACCGGCTTTTTGTTTTTGCAGCAGTTTTTTCTTACGGCTAATGTCGCCACCATAGCATTTTGCCGTGACGTTTTTACGCAGCGCCTTAACGGTAGTACGAGCAACAACGTTGCCACCGATAGCGGCTTGAATCGCGACATCAAACATCTGCCGAGGCACCAACTCTTTCATTTTATCGGCCAACTGGCGGCCAATACGATGCGCATTGTCACGGTGTACAATAAGCGCCAAGGCGTCCACTCGATCACCATTGATCAAGACATCCAAGCGAACCAGTTTGGCCTCTTGGAAACGATCAAAATTATAGTCTAGCGAAGCGAAACCGCGACTAACCGATTTCAGGCGATCAAAGAAATCCATAACCACTTCGTTCATTGGTAAGTCATAACTCAGAGATACCTGCCCACCGACATACTGGAGATTTTTTTGCATACCGCGTTTTTCAATACACAGCTTGATAACCGCGCCTATATATTCATCGGGTACCAATATATTGGCCTCAACAATAGGCTCGCGCATTTCTTCAATTGCACCAATATCCGGCAGCTTTGATGGGCTATCGATATGAATAACATCGCCATTATTTTTGACCACCTCAAACACGACTGTCGGCGCCGTGGTGATTAAATCTAAATCGTATTCGCGTTCGAGCCGCTCCTGAATGATTTCCATATGCAACATGCCAAGAAAGCCACAGCGAAAGCCGAATCCCAAGGCATCGGAGCTTTCTGGCTCATAGAACAGCGACGCATCATTTAAGGTCAATTTACCCAATGCATCGCGAAATGATTCGTAATCTTCAGAGGAGACAGGGAAAAGTCCTGCGTAAACCTGTGGTTTAACCTTCTCAAAACCCGGCAATGAATCGACATCTGGCGTCTGCGCCAAAGTGATGGTGTCGCCGACAGGTGCGCCATGAATATCTTTAATACCGGCGACGATAAAACCTACCTCACCCGCTTTAAGCTCTTTACACTCTTTGCGTTTGGGAGTGAATATACCGACGCTATCGACAAGTTGTGCACGACCAATAGATTTGGTAATAATTTTGTCTTTGACCCGTAAGGTCCCCTCCATCACTCGCACTAGAGACACCACGCCCAAGTAATTATCAAACCAAGAGTCAATAATAAGTGCTTGCAAGGGCGCGTTTATATCTCCCTTAGGCGGGGGTGTTTTAGCCACTAAGTCTTCAAGTACGGCCTGGATACCCAACCCCGACTTAGCACTGCACTGCACTGCATCGGTGGCATCAATACCAATAATATCTTCAATTTCTTCCGCGACTCGCTCAGGTTCAGCCTGTGGTAAGTCCATTTTATTAAGCACAGGGATAACTTCTAACCCTTGCTCTAGAGCGGTGTAACAATTTGCAACGGACTGGGCCTCAACACCTTGAGCAGCATCCACAACTAACAGCGCACTTTCACAGGCTGACAGAGAACGCGACACCTCATAAGAGAAATCGACATGACCCGGCGTATCAATAAAGTTCAACTGATAAGTTTTGCCATCTAGAGCATTGTAATCGAGCGTTACGCTCTGCGCTTTAATGGTGATACCGCGCTCGCGCTCAATGTCCATTGAATCGAGTACTTGGGCATCCATCTCGCGTGCGCTAAGACCGCCGCAATGCTGGATAAAACGGTCAGCGATTGTCGATTTACCGTGGTCAATGTGGGCGATAATACTGAAGTTACGAATATGGCTTAAATCGGACACTGGATACCTGTAGGTTGATATTGCTTGCCGTGGATAGTGCCTTGGGATAGTGCCTTGGCATAGCCCATTGGCTAAATAAGAAAAGGCCCTTAAGAGGGCCTCAGAATGGATGAAGTTTACTGTATTTCAAGCAGTTAAGCTATGCGAGCTTAACTGGGCCGTTGTAACATATTCGAACGATCAAATACCGCTAACTGGGCGCAAACGCTCCACCACAACTGGCTGGAAACGTGCATCATTTTGATAATGAGCAGCATGACAGCGCACCGCAAAGGCACCTATGGCAGTACCGAATACAGCACCTAACACCGCAGGCAATTCCCCGACAAAAAGAAAGTGACCAAAACTCGCCCCCAGCACCAATGTAAATAGAGGCAATATATAAACAAACATAGCTCCCAGAGCTACAATATCCTCAGGGATACCGACATCAATTGCAGCACCCACTTCAAATGAAGAGGCTTTGCGCCCTTGCAGTAAAACGCGTAAATAATGTGGACGGCCTGCCCACTTTGCCAACAAGCTTTGCCCGCAACCTTTTTGCGCAACGCAACTGCCACAAGTTGAGCGCTGTACTGTCTCGACCCACAGACAATCAGACTCTACCGAAACTACTAGGCCACTTTCAATCAGCACCACCACCTCCTCATGAAGCAGCCACCAAAGGCACGACAGAAGCCGCTACCCGCTGTATGGTTTGTAATGGGATCTCACCCACCACTGTGACACGAAAATATTTATCACCCACCTGCAAACGAGACAAGTATACCGCCGTTGCTCCGCGCTGAGCGCGCCCCTCAAGCGCAGCTACTTCCGTCACTGGCTCAATAAACACTGAAAAGCTGGTTAACCCATCGGTGAACATCAAGACATCGCGCCAAGCCGAGTGACCCTCAAGCTGACTGCGCTCCTGCCCAGTAAACACAAAACCGGCGGGCAACCAATTCGCCTGCCATATCTCAGCCGTTGGCGGCTGCAATAAATTGCATTCCGACAATGCATGATCAGCCATGCGATGACTACTGCTAGCCAATGTAGGTACCACCGAGCCTGCTGAGGCAACAGACCCTAGTTCTAACTCAACAAACTGAAAACGCTCGAGGACTTTTTTGTTACGGCCGATTAACAGCGATTTAAGCAATATGCCAGTCTCTTGATCAATACTCAAACTGTAGCCATAACGAAACTGGTCGCGCGGCACGACATCTAATACCCAGGCTTCACGTCCTGCCACACGTTCCGAACCGCGAAGATAAAAAAGATAAAAATGTTCAAGACTGGAGTAATTCGAAGAAAGACCCTGCAAGCGCCCAGACAACAACTGATCGCCAATATAATCGCAGTCAACCTTGCGCCCAGTACGAAATATTTCTCGCGCCGGCCCGGTTAGATGCTCAAGCCGCTCGTATTCAACGCCATTAATGACCGAATGCGATACCCGCAAGGTTTCCTGTGAGCTGCCATATTCGTAGGTAAATAAACCGCGATAATCTAATTGGCGCGTCGACTCGGACATCCGCGCTAATAAGTTCTCAATCTGTGAAGGGGGTGTTACCGCATGCAAAGGTAAAGGTAAAAAAAGCACGCCGAGATATAAAACTCGAGTCAGGGCTAGCCACCAGGAAAATTTCATTAAGGCGCCACTCCTTATTTGGTTGCTGGCGCTATCGCGCCCTCCGGCTCGCCAAACCGCTCTTGTGTATCGAGTTCGGCCACCCGTGCAAAGGGCATCATGCCACGACTGGCATTGAGTGCGGCGTGCTCGGCGTGTTCTAACATCAAGTGGTTCAGATATGCCTGCAACTCAGCATTGTAGGTATTAGATTTAGGCTCAACGGGCTCACTCTGACGAGGCACAAAGTCAACCTGACGCCCCAATGTTGCCGGAGTGTATCCTGCAGCACTGACTGTGCGCGCGGCCATCTCAGGCGCACCGTAACCTACCGGCAGACCACTTGGGGACGAGGATGAGACCGCTACAGCAATGTTCTCGACCGCTGGTTGTAGTGGCGACTGATAACTCTGCACCCCAAAAACTACAGCCCCAGCGACTGATGCCGCCACAGCCACTCGACCGAGGGTCGACCACAGCGCGGCAATCTTACCCACATTCGTAGGAACAGTAATCTCGTCGCGTATATCAAAGCCCGAATCAGCGGCAATAGCAGCAGATATAGACGCTGACAAATCAGTGTAAATAACTGCAGGAAGATCCTTGCGTATAGCCGCACCAATCAACTGATAACGCTGCCATTCTTGTTTTAATTGAAGGTCATCCTCCGACGCCTTTAATAGGCGACGAAGCTCCATTTCAGACGCTTCATCATCGACCAATGCCGATAAAGCTTCGCTTTGCGATAAAGAAATTATAGCTTTAGGCATTCTCGTTCGACCTCTATTTTAAATCAATTGGCATTAAACCCGCCTCAACAAGCACGTGCTCAACAGTAATATACTTCAGCTAGTCTATCGACATCACCATTACAAAATGGTTCCACAACGAGAAGAATCACGCGCGTACAAAGACCGCTACCACTTATTCGATTCCATCCATAAGGGGGCGAACCTGCTTGTCAATCGCCTCTCTCGCTCGAAATATGCGGGAACGCACAGTACCCACAGGGCACTCCATGATATCGGCAATATCTTCATAGCTAAGCCCTTCGAGCTCTCGCAAAGTTACCGCCGTGCGTAAATCTTCGGGCAAATCACGAATAGAGCGATTCACCACGGCCTGCAATTCGTCTCGAAACAAGTTATTTTCCGGCGTATCTAGGTCGCGCAAAGGCTCACTGCCGGCGTGAAACTCAACATCATCGATATCGACATCGCGAGCAGGCGGCCGGCGCCCCCGCGATACCAAATGATTTTTGGCCGTATTAATACCAATGCGATACATCCACGTGTAAAAGGCACTGTCACCACGAAAATTAGCCAATGCGCGGTAAGCCTTGATAAAAGCCTCCTGCGTGACATCGTCAACTTCGGCATGATCGCGTATATAACGACCGACAATCGCCTTAATTTTATGCTGATATTTTAAAACCAAGAGATCAAAAGCGCGCTTATCGCCCTTTTGAACCCGAACCACTAATTGCTGATCCGTCTCTCGCGCCTGAAACTGCGCTGTCATTATGTAAACCCCAAAACAAGCTGCTAAGTAGATTACTAAGCTGCGATAAAGTTCAACAAAAAATCATTTATTAAAAACCTAGGTATAATGCATTCATTCATCGGCAAGCGTGCAAGCAAAAAATTATGAGCAACTATTATAACCACGATGTACTTGTAATCGGCAGCGGCGCAGCGGGATTAACCCTCGCCCTGCAGCTAGCCGACACCGCCCGCGTTGCTGTCATTAGCAAAAACGAAGCCGAACTGGGCTCGACCCGCTACGCCCAAGGCGGCATTGCCGCTGTGCTCGACAGTCAAGACTCAATCGACGCCCACGTCAGCGATACCCTTAAAGCCGGCTCCGGACTGTGCCATGAGGACGCCGTGCGTTTTACTGTTGAGCGCTCACGAGCAGCTATTACCTGGCTAATCGAGCAAGGTGTGGGCTTTACCCGCGACAACAATAGCACCAACCAAAGTAGCGATGGCTACCACCTCACCCAAGAAGGTGGCCACAGCCATAGACGAATAATTCACAGCGCCGATGCCACCGGATTTGCCGTCCATAATACGCTATTAGAGCAGGCTAGAAGCCGCGACAACATTGAAGTATTTGAACGCCATGCCGCAGTCAATCTAATCACACAGGCGGATTCGGGCTCAAAACAATTACGCTGCAGCGGCGCCTATGTGCTCGACTGCCAAGCTGACAAAGTAGCACTTTTTCAAGCCAAGGTAGTTGTACTGGCAACTGGCGGCGCCAGCAAAGTCTACCTTTACACCAGCAATCCCGACGGTGCCAGCGGCGACGGCATCGCCATGGCTTGGCGCGCAGGCTGCCGAGTCGCCAACATGGAGTTCAATCAATTCCATCCGACCTGCCTCTACCACCCGCAAGCCAAATCATTTTTAATCACTGAAGCCTTGCGAGGCGAAGGAGCCCACTTAAAACTCCCTGACGGCGAGCGTTTTATGCAGCGCTTTGACGAGCGATGCGAACTCGCCCCGCGCGATATCGTTGCGCGCGCTATCGACCATGAGATGAAACGTCTCGGTTGCGACCACTTGCTACTCGACATTAGTCATAAATCGGCTGAGTTCATTGCCAGCCACTTCCCCACAGTTAAGGCGCGCTGCCTAGAATTTGGCATAGATATCACCCGCGAAGCCATTCCAGTGGTGCCCGCCGCGCACTATACTTGCGGTGGCGTTATGGTTGATCATAACGGCCAGACCGACCTTAACAACCTTTACGCCATTGGTGAGACATCTTTCACCGGCTTGCACGGCGCTAACCGCATGGCCAGCAATTCACTTTTAGAATGCATTGTTTACGCGCAATCGGCGGCAGACAAAATTCGCATTGACTTGCCCCACATTAAAAATCCCGAGCAATCTCCCAACTGGGATGAGTCGCGTGTCACTAACTCCGACGAAGATGTAGTGATCTCTCATAACTGGGACGAATTACGACGTTTTATGTGGGACTATGTAGGCATTGTGCGCACCAAAAAACGCTTACAGAGAGCCTCCCACCGCATCAGCCTACTGCAAAAAGAAATTGCCGAATATTACAGTAACTACAAGATCAGTAGCGACTTAATCGAACTGCGTAACCTCGCCAACGTGGCCGAACTTATCATTAATTCAGCCATCGACCGCAAAGAAAGCCGCGGCCTTCACTACTCACTCGATTACCCGGAACAATCCAAGACCGCGCGCGACACTATATTGATGCCGACGAACTATGCGGCACAAGATATTATTGTCAGTAAATTTTAGACCTACAAACGCAACAGAACTCGCAGGCGACGCAACTCATCGGCATCAACAGCGTCAGAAAAAATCACCACCGTGTGCGCAGTACCGCTAATTGTTCGAAAATAGAGAACAACTAAGCTCGGCCATAATAGCGCACTATTAAACACTAACGTGGAGCGCCCCCCCAAACGATCCACCCATAGCCACCGCGCGTCTTCGCAATACAACTGCCCCCCCATGGAGTGTCTATATCTACAGAATCCGCAACAAAAAGACACTACGGATAACGATTGCAGCACAAGCAAAAGAGCGATAGAAAACTCGACAATGTAATACAAATAAAAAAAGCATAGCAAAACAGCACCGTGAACCATCCACAGCACGGACAATAAATAACCAGAGGGCCCCAGAGTTATCGACCGAAAAGACACACCCCAAGGCGGTCCCTCCAGCCCATCGCTATCAAACTTTTGCTTGCATACCAGTGTTTTCTCGGACAATGGTCACTATCCTTAATAATTCAGGATCTTCTGGATCATTACGACTTAACAGCCATGAGTATATATCCTGATCTTCGCAATCCAACAATTTCCAGTAACGCTCTTTATCTTGTTGAGCTAGCGTCTCATAGATGTTTTTTAAAAATGGCTGCAGCACCAAGTCCAGCTCGAGCATGCCGCGACGGCTACCCCAAAATAGTCGATTTATTTCCATAACGGCCTAGCCTTCTTATAAATTATAGAAGCAATAATTACAAAAGTTGATTATAAACTGAAACACCCATCAACACACTGGCCGAGAGTTGATGCAATGATTATGATAGGACAACTTTTGAGACGGTACCTGCAATGACCTCAGCACATCAAAATCGCACCTTTATCGCAGATCTTCAACACGAGACAATACTGACGATAAAGGGTCCAGATGCCAGTAAATTTCTGCAGGGACAAGTGACCTGTGACATTCACACAATTATCCACGAGTCATCACTCGGTGCCCACTGTACCCACAAAGGCCGCATGCTATTCAGCTTTTTAGCGCTGGCTTCAAACCCAGAAAGTATTTATTTGCGCCTGCCAAAAGAGCAAATTCACAGCGCTTTAGCTGCACTTAACAAATACATAATATTTTCCAAAGCTAAAGCTGAAGAAGTCTCTACCGACTTTTTACAGCTAGGCATATGGGGACCAGATGCTCGCAATGTAATAGCCACGATCTTAGGGCGCTGCCCCGTCAAAAACAGTGCATTCATCCAAACCGACCTGCATACAATTATCCAGCTCGATGAATCTCGCTTCGAGTGCTGGCTTCACTCCAGCAATGCTACCGATAACACCAACACGCTAGCCAGGCTCCAGCAAAATACAGCGCCAAGTGAATATAAGCACTGGCAGCTTATTGATATTCAATGCGGTATCGGCCATGTATACGCTCCCAACACCGAGCAATTCATCCCGCAAATGCTCAACTACCAAGCACTCGGAGCTATTAGCTTTGATAAAGGCTGTTATACCGGCCAAGAAATCGTTGCCCGCATGAAATACCATGGCAAGATCAAACGCCACATGTACCGCGCCAGAGGCGATACATCCAATCCACCGCCACCTGGAGCCCCCATTTACAGTGCCGGTAGCGAGCGAAGCGTCGGCAGCATAGTTATCGCCAGCCAAATCGACAATAACTATGAGGCATTATTAGTCGCCACTGCTGCCAGCGCCAAAGCACAGGCACTGTTTCTCGACACGCAGCAACAGCAAAAACTCACTCTACTTGAGCTGCCTTATGTCATGAATGAGGCGTAGCAGCACTAATAACAGCCTCACCTAAAAATAACACCATCGAGCAGGTATGCAGAGCATCAACGGCGTCAACAAATCCTAGCGCGGCGCTGTTGCTAGCGAATACTTATCTTTTAAGGCACAACAGCTCGTCATTATATGCAAGCCATATTATTGGGATTATAAAATTGCAGTCATCTAACGCTTTGTGCTGACAGACAGATAAGAGCTAAAACCAGAAGCCACACATAAAATCTCGCAACCCTGTAATGATCATGCACTTTAAGAACAGGCTGCATGGGGAAAATAATAGAGACCCTCGCCATCAGTCAGGCACATTCCAATCAATTGCTGCGCAACCTCGTTCTAACAAATAACTATTGGCCTGAGAAAAATGCCGACACCCAAAGAACCCGCGATAAGCTGATAGCGGCGACGGATGCGGTGCACGCAACACCAGATGGCGCGACTGATCGATCAGCTGACCTTTTTTTTGCGCATAAGCACCCCACAACATGAACACCAGCCCCTCGAATTGAGTATTCAATAAATTAATAACAGCATCGGTAAACAACTCCCAGCCTCGCCCTTGATGAGAACCCGCCACGCCCTGCTCCACCGTTAGCACGGCATTAAGTAGTAACACGCCCTGCCTAGCCCATGATTGCAGACAGCCATGGCTGGGAGTGTTAACAGACATATCTGCTGCAATTTCTTTGTAAATATTTACTAAAGAGGGGGGAGTGTGCACACCTCTAGCGACCGAGAAAGATAAGCCATGCGCCAACCCAGCACCATGATAAGGGTCCTGCCCCAACACCACGACTTTAACGTCGCTTAAAGGTGCTGCATCAAAAGCGCTAAACACCTGATGCATCGGCGGATATAAAACTTTGTCCAACTCAATTTCTCGGGTTAAAAAACCCTCCAAATCCTCCATATAAGGATTCTCAAATTCAGCACCTAAAGCCTGTAACCAACCATTGCTCAATTTAGGAAAAACACTATCAGTAAACATCGCCACACCTTTTCCATCAATAGTCATAATTACTATCGGACATTCAACATTTTAAACACCCACACACACGCTAACAGATTTAATAAGACAGATAGGCAAAGATGAGTTTTTCATGCTATCTTGCCCAGACTGCTTATATAAATACATAATAATCAGTAGTAATAGCAGGGAAAAACAGAATAACAACAAGCTCTAGGGTGATACTTTGGCAACATCTCTTCCCTTTAGCGCCGGTGGTTCATCGGCGCAAATGACGATTCTAATAAGATTAACGCTGTGGTTAATTCCTTTAGCCCTTGCCTGCCTGTTAGGTTTGAGCGTCTACAGCGATATATCGGCGTTATCGGCACCAAGTCAATCAGCACCGACGCAAAATATAAACACCTCCAAAAATGGCCCGACCATGAATGCTTCCTTACTTGCATCGTTTAATTTATTGGGCAAATTAGGCGAGGCCCCAGCCCCCGCTAAGATCAATCGCGATCTGCCTCAGACTCGACTACAGTTTGAGCTTAAAGGGGCGTTCACCAATACCGATACCGACGAAGCCAGCGCCCTTATTGCCGGGTCCAAGGGCAAGCCCAGCAAACGATATAGAGTTGGCGATACACTTCCAGGGGGTGCCAAGCTACACTCAGTTTCAGCCGATTCTGTTACGCTTGACCGCGGCGGCAATCTAGAAGTATTGAGTTTCCCTAAAGCCAAGAGCATATCTTCGGGGCGAACTTCCTCTCGTAACAGTCAGTCCCGCTCACGAACAACCTTGCGCGGTAACGAGAACCGCGATGAAAGCTCTAAGAAAGCTATAAATGCAAGATCACAAAATAGTAGACTTCGCTAAATACTTAAGATTTTTTACGATACAACTACATTGATATTCAACACGCCCAAATAACGACAAAAGAAACAAAATAATGATAAAAAAATTAAAGCTCTCCACTTCTAAATACATTCGTTATGGCCTACTGGCTTTAAGTTTAGCGCTGACATCTGGCAATGCCTTGGCTCAGGGCAAAGTATCCCTGACGCTGGACAACGCGGATGTAAGGGAGCTGATTCGCTGGGCTCAGGACGTCACCGATAAAACAATCATTATCCACCCAAATGTAAAAGGTAAGGTCACTGTAATAGCCGGCGATCCTATGACCCTGGGTGAGGCGTATCAGATATTTCTGTCGACTCTACAGGTGCATGGTTTTTCTGTGGTTGAAACGGCCACATCGATTAAAATCATCCCCGACGCACTCGCCAAACAATCTGCTATTCCTTTGCTCAGTGACAACGACGCCAGCGCAGAAGAAATGGTGGTACAGATTATTAAGGTTGAAAACGTCGCCGCCACTCAGCTCATTAACATTTTGCGACCACTAGTTCCGCAAGTCGGACACTTAGCGGCCTACCCTGCCACTAACTCACTGATCATCGCCGATCGAGCCAGTAACATTGAAAAGATTGCGCAAATCATTAAGAAGATAGATCAGACTGGCGGCGCTGAGATTGAAATGATAAGCCTAGAGTTTGCCGGTGCTAAAGATGTACTGGAAGTAATTCAAAAGCTCATTCCAAGCGCATCATCCAAAGTCAGTACTTCGCTAGGTATCACAATTGCCGCCGACGAGCGCTCTAACAGTTTATTGTTGAGCGGCGACCCTGCAATGCGCGCACAGATTCGACAACTTGCACAGCGTTTGGACCAGCCACTTGCGGGCAACGGCAACACTCAGGTGTACTTTCTGAACTATGCCACCGCCTCGACCATTGCACCAATTTTAGAGAGCATGAGCGGCAGCGTACAACGCAGTGATAAAAACACACAGGCAGAAGCTGAAGAGTTCAGCATTCAAGCTAACGAAGAACTAAACGCCATTGTCGTAACTGCTCCTCCCTCCCTTCAGAGCACCATCAAAGGCGTTATTGCAACGATGGATGTTCGTCGTGCCCAAGT
>CAWVSV010000058.1:0-15492 GCA_963933095.1 uncultured Cellvibrionales bacterium | reverse complement strand
ACCACTGAGGCCAAGCCCTTTAGACCGGCATCAAATACTTAACCGGACAGTAGTGGTCTAAAACACAAAACCACAGAAAAAGAACGCAAAGATGGTTAAACCGGTAATTATTGCTTGTTAGATATCTTAAGTAATAACCTGCAGCTGCAAAGAAGTGACATAGCATGTTGCGCAGACCACGCTCAGCTTATTCATTATCATTACAGCCTAACCAGACATGAAATGAGTTAGACAACAGTGCCACTAACGGACATTAGTGATGTAACTTAGCTGACACTTGCGAGAACAACTATTATTAGCAGCGCTATTCCCACCACATTCAACCTAACCATTACCCAGTAAACTGTTACTGATAATAAAAAAACCAGTCGATGTCAATGCACTGTTACAGCAGCCAACCAGTGATTGGCTTTATTCACTAAATAGTCATCGTGCACTTCGCCCGCTAAAACCTTGGCCTTTAAAGCCAACTTTTGCGACAACGCAGTATCGCCATTGGCTCTGTGCATTGCAGCCATTGCTAATAACGTCCAAAAACGATTAACCACCACGCCATTATCGTCGGCGATCTTAAGGGCCTGATTCAAGTAGCGTTCTGCCTCATCGCGGCGCCCCTGGGCAAAAGCATTGCTCCCCAATTCCACCAATACAGTGGTCTGTCCATAGGGACAGTGAAAATTTCTCTGGTAACCCAACGCAGTATTTAAGAGCGATTCAGCTTCACTGAAGTCGCCACTACGGCGCCGAATTTTTCCCAGTTCCTCATAGGCATAAGCGATAAACAGTTGGTCGTCATAGTCTTCAGCTAGATTTCGAGCTCTCGACAAATAACCATCAGCCTTAATGGCTTGATCATTATTCGCCAACCAATTGCCGATCATCAAAATACCTCGAACCTCCTCACGCCGATTACCCATAGCCTTGGCACGCTCAATATTATCTTCGAGGTAACTAATAGCCTGTTCAAGGTTACCCGTATGGGCGAGAGCACCTGCTAGAAAACGCCGCGCTGCCAAGAGTTCAGGGGTAGCGCTCACCGCCGCCCTTAAAAATGGTTCGGCAGTTGCAAATTGCTCACTCATATAGTGCTCAACGCCCGAGGCAAAAGCCTCGTTGCTAAAGTCACTTTGATAGGCTCGTATCTCAGTCATACCGCTACCGAAGCGCTTAGCAATCTCACTAGACAAGTTCGACATTAGCACGGGAATGGTGTCTGCAAACTCAACACCTCGCTCAACGTTGTGCGGGCTAATCAGCGAGTAATGAAGTTGATAATCCTGTGGATATCCTCGCAGGTAGGTTTGCACTATTACATCGGCGCCGGTGGCTTGCCGAACTCGGTAAACCAACTCTTCAGCGGTCGTCTCGGCATAACTATGACTGCGTTCAAGCCCGAAAAGCACATCATCAGTAGGGAGCACATGCAGGCTGGTCATCTGCTGCAACTGGTTAATCAATATATCCATACCTTGCAGTTGCACCCACTGATGATCGCGGTCAGTCATCTCATTAACCACTGGCAATACTGCAATGTTTAGAGGGCGCTCTGAAATATCTATCGCGTTAAAATACCAAGCAAAATTGAGACTTAAAATCACTGTCAAGCCAATCGCAGCAGTTAACCAATAACGGGAACGGGCAACTGAGTTGACAGCAGTTAACGGCGTGTTAACGTTAGTAGCACTGATCGGATCAACCCTTGCAACCCATTGATAACCCTTGCGAGGAAAGGTCTTGATAACCGTCAGCCCTGAAAAAACATCGCGCAATTCTTTCACTGACTGAAACAAGACCTGATCCTGAACGACCACATCGGCCCAGATCAACTCAAGAATCTCGCGTTTGGTGACTACACGGTTGCGATGCTCAATCAGATACTCCACTACCTGCAGCGTTTTGGGACGAATATTAAATTCACCCTCAGCGCTTTTAGCGACCCCGTCTATGGTGCACAGAGTAAATCTTTCTATTTGATATTTCATAGATAACAACTGACTCGATATATTCGCAGTAGATCAGTAATTACACCGACAGATTCCTAGCTCATTAAAGCGTCTTTCTCGACACCCAGTGCCCGCGCAAAATTATTGATAATGGCTGCACTCGGCTGACGCTCACCGTTTTCAATCATCGAGGTATAAGAAGGGCTAATACCGACACTGCGAGCCAGATCTTCAACACTCATCGATGAAGACTGACGCTTAGACTTAAATTTAGGAGCATCGAACGACAACTGCGCCAGCGCATCATTGTTTTTTGCATGCTCGGCCAATGAAGCCACTAACTGAGCCGTGGCATTAGGCGCTGGCACAGAGGTTGCGTGAGCCGTAACTGACGGCTCAATGGCTGTGGCTTTATCTGTGCCCAAATCCGCATCAGTTACTCCTGCAGCCCGCAGCAAGTGCTGGTACTGGTCGAATGGCAGTAGTGCCCACGCTGGTTGTCCATTGTTATCAGCCAGAAAAACCGGAGCGAGATTAAGAGAATTTACGCCTGCCATACATACCTCGAGGGTGATTTATTGATAAGATCAGTATTATACGGGATTTCATTTCAGCCCGTTAAACGGGTACAGCCTGCCACAAACCGCTAAGATTGCACCGCTATGATTAGATTACTGTTGCCACTACTACTACTTTTATTTATTGTTTGGGCATTCAAGCATTCTCGCCAGCTACCCGCCGCACAGAGACGCGCATTCATCTGGCGCATAAGCATTATCGCCCTCATAGCCGCAACCGTCATTCTCACTATAGCCGGAAAAATGCACTGGCTTGGTGCGCTAATTGCAGCCAGTATTCCATTCGCCGGCAAGGCAATTAGTGTGGCCATGCGCGTACTACCGTTTTGGCAAGCCCAAAAAAATCGTCAAAGTAAGGCCAAACAGCGCGACCAAGACGACAACAAGCCCAAAAAAAGTGTCGATATGGATATTGTCGAGGCACAAGAGGTGTTGGGGCTTACAGAGCAACCCAGCAGAGACGACATTGTCGATGCGCACCGAAAACTTATGCAACGCATTCATCCTGACCGCGGTGGCAGTGACCATTTGGCAGCTAAGGTTAATCAAGCAAAAGAGACTTTGCTTGATAATTTAAAATCTTAACTTTTTTGTAATTGCTGCTTATGGCTCACAACCTCACCATCGCCATCACCACTAATAACAGATGGCAAGTCTATATTATTGAGTGCAGCGACAACTGCCTTTACACCGGTATTACCATCGACATGGCTCGACGTTGGCGCCAGCATTTAGGCGAAATTAAGGGTGGCGCTAAATTTTTTCGTGGTCGCAAACCTCGCGTTCTGCGATTGCAAGAAAGCGGCCATGATCGCAGCTCGGCCTCCAAGCGTGAAAGTGAAATAAAAAAATTAAGCCGCCAGCAAAAATTATTATTGATTGACTCCAGCCCCATACCCAAATCACTTTTTTAAAACACGACGGCTTCGGGTGGCAATCGCGAAGATGCTGCAGCAGCGTCAACAATTTAAAGTAAAAATTAATCACAGATACAGTAATCTCACTACCGGTGTAGTCGCGAATATAAAAAATCCATGGGTTTACAGCCAAGCCACACCATTTATGTTGTAAATTTACATATGTGCGGCGATAAAATCTCGGCGATGCCAAAAAAGATTTAACATAACCGTCGCACTCATTTTAGTTTGAGCTTTCTTCTATGCACACTAAACGCTCTATTTGTTCGGCCTGTTTACGCCCAAACATTAGCTGTATATGTAACTTGGCCTGCTCGATTAGCAATCACACCGAGGTGCTGATATTGCAGCATCCGCTTGAACAAAAAAATGCTAAGGGTACCGCTCGCCTTATGCAATTGAGTTTAAGCCATTGCCGTATTGTGGTCGGCGAAACCTTTAGCCACGCTGAGCTAACCGAGCTATTGAGCGAGGATCGAAACAATCTGCTGCTATACCCAAGCGACGCAGACAGCGTTATCCCCAGAGAGCTGAAAGACATTACCCTCCCGACAAAACCGCTGCGGTTAATTCTACTCGACGGCACTTGGCGCAAGTCGCGCAAGCTTTTGCACTGTAACCCTATACTGAAGTCACTGCCGCGATTGGTGCTCGACAACAATATTGAGGGCCAATACCATGTTCGAAAATCCCACAAACCGGGCCAATTATCGACCCTAGAAGCTTGCTGCGCGGCCCTCACTCAACTGGAAACCTTGGACCTATCGCCTCTGCTGGCGAGTTTCGATGAGTTTGTACAGCGCCTGCAATACCAAGCGCAGCAGGGCCGAGTAATAAGCGGTACAATCGCAAACAAGATATAAAAGCCTACCGGGCTCAACGCTCACGTTTCATTCGAGCTTTCACCTTATAAAATAGAGATACCATGAACCCAACACATCCCGCGTTTGAATGGCTGCGCAGCCAAAAGATTGAATCCCTCAACGTCACCGTTGAAGAGTATCGCCATCGTATCACCGGCGCCCAACACATTCATATTGCCAGCGACAATCAAGAAAATGTATTTTTGGTGGCACTTCGCACAGTGCCCAACGACTCCTCTGGCGTGGCTCATATTCTTGAGCACACAGCCCTGTGTGGCAGCGAAAAATATCCTGTGCGCGACCCCTTTTTCATGATGATTAGGCGCTCACTGAACACCTTTATGAATGCCTTTACCAGCTCTGACTGGACCGCTTATCCGTTTGCCAGTCAAAACAAAAAAGATTTCAACAACCTGCTCGATGTCTACTTAGATGCGGTTTTCTTTAGCCGCCTAGATGAGCTGGATTTCGCCCAAGAGGGTCACAGGGTTGAGTTCGAAAGCATGGAAGACAGCTCTACACCACTGGTCTATAAAGGGGTGGTTTTCAATGAGATGAAAGGCGCGATGAGTTCAGTGCCCTCACAGCTTTGGCAGACATTATGCAAACACCTCTACCCGACCACCACTTATCACCACAATTCTGGAGGCGATCCAGAAGCGATTCCAGACCTCAGTTATGAGCAACTGAAGAGTTTTTACAAGACCCACTACCACCCAAGCAATGCCATCTTTATGACCTTTGGCGACATTTCGGCCTTTGACCATCAAGTTAAATTCCAAAATCAAGCCCTGCAGAGTTTTAAGCCGCTCGAACATGAGATCAGCGTACCTGACGAGAAGCGCTACTACGCGCCTGTGCGCGCCGAAGAAGCTTACCCGCTAGCCGACAAAGACGGTACTGACAAAAAAACACACATCGTTATGGGCTGGCTATTGGGAGTTAGTACCAATCTCGAAGAGACTCTCAAAGCGCAGTTACTTGCTAGCGTGTTATTTGATAACAGCGCATCACCACTGCAGCAAGCACTCGAAACCACCAACTTAGGCACCGCGCCATCGCCACTGTGCGGGCTCGATGACTCTCAGCGCGAGCTAACATTTGTCTGCGGCATTGAGGGCTCAGACCCTGAACACGCTGGGGCACTGGAACAGTTGGTGCTCGACACTCTGAGCAATATTGCCGACAAAGGCATTCCTAAAGAACAGCTTGAAGCATCACTGCATCAGCTAGAATTACAACAGCGTGAAGTTGGGGGCGACAGTTACCCTTATGGGTTGCAGATTATTCTAACTTCGCTGACTTCGGCCACCCATCGCGGCGACCCTATCGCTCTGCTGGACTTAGAACCGGCTTTGGCATCTTTGCGTCAAAGTATTGAATCTACCGATTTTATCAAGCAATTGGCGCGCGAATTACTGCTCGATAACCCACATCGTGTGCGTCTTACCCTGCGGCCCGACGCAAACATGGATAATCTGCGGCAGGCGGCAGAAATAGCGCAACTGGCTATTAAAAAGTCTGCCATGTCAGAAGCGCAACAGCAACAGGTAATAGTGCAGGCCAAAGCACTGGCTGAGCGTCAACTGCAAGTAGATGATGAGGGCGTACTGCCCAAGGTCGGATTAGAAGACATTCCCGAAAAGCTGCACTACACCGAAGGCCAACAGAGTGAACTTAATCAGCAATTGTTGAGTCGCTACGCTACCGGCACCAATGGTTTGGTCTATCAGCAAATAATTATCAAACTACCCACCTTGAGTGCCGAATTACTACCACTGTTACCGCTTTACAGTATTTGCCTAACAGAAGTTGGCATAGGCAACCAAGATTATCTACAAACCCAGAGCCGACAGGCGCAAGTGGTCGGTTCTTTGTCTGCCTACAGCCAGATTCGCGGCGCTAGCGATGACGTGCACACTTTGGACGCCTATTTTACGCTATCGTCCAAGGCACTCTCTCGCAATCAACACGCAATGACTGAATTAATGCTGGAAACACTCGAGCAGGTACGTTTTGATGAGTTGCCGCGTTTAGCGGAATTGGTGGCACAAGTGCGCGCCAGACGTGAACAGAGCGTCACCGGCTCTGGCCACGGCTTAGCCATGGGCGCCGCCAGTGCCGGCATGTGCGCCAGTGCCAAGCTCAGCCATGAGCTATCTGGCTTAGCTGGTATCGTGTCCATCAAGCAACTGGATAACGCCATTAAAGACGAAACGGTGCTGCGTACCTTTGCCGAACAGCTGCAACAGTTGCATCAACTGGTAATCAATGCGCCACGTCAATATCTGTTAATCGGCGAAGAAGAGCGGCTAGACGATTACGCTCTAGCGATGAGTTCTTGGACGACCCCTAACAACTCCGAGTTTGCCGCTTTTGCACTACCAACGGTGAACGCAAAGATTGCTCAGGCTTGGATAACCAGCACTCAGGTCAACTTTTGTGCCAGCGCCTATCCAACGGTGCCCATGAGTCACCAAGACGCCCCCGCGCTAACCGTACTGGGTGGTTTTCTTCGCAACGGTTTTCTCCATCGGACCATTCGCGAACAGGGCGGAGCCTACGGCGGTGGCGCCAGCCAAGATAACAATATTGGCGCTTTCCGCTTTTACTCCTATCGCGACCCGCGCCTAGCCGACACCCTGAAAGATTTCGAGGCGGCACTGGAGTGGCTGCAAAAAAATACACACGATAGCGATCAAGTTGAGCAGGCCATTATGGGCGTCATCAGCTCAATCGATAAACCAGGTTCGCCAGCTGGTGAAGCCAAACAGACCTTTCATGCCGAGCTTTTTGGTCGCGATCGCGACAAACGCGAACGTTTCCGCACCCGCTTACTAAGCGTCAATATAGATGATTTAAAGCGAGTGGCCACAACTTATCTTACCTCCGATAAAGCTAGCGTAGCTGTAATTACCAGCAGCGACAATATTGAGGCGGTTACAGAGTTGGGATTGGACGTTATTAATTTGTAAGAAACAGGACATTGATAATGGCTTGATCATGACATCAAGCTATTATCATCTGTCTATTTCAAATTGTGGCAAAACAGTTCAAAGAAACCACCATCTAGTGGGCAATGTTGGGAAGATTTAACTAAACTGTACACATTTAATACAGAGTAGCGACTTTATAAACAACGCTTAGCGCGCTTTTCTTTAGCGCATTATCAAATACATCGCCAACAAGTTCTCCATCCTAGTAACCGTTTAAATCCTATTTACGAATGCACAGTAACTCAACAGCTAGTACCTCTGATGGTATGTGGCTATGCACAACTTGCTCTTAAAAAGTATCTACTGCGTAGCGCTAATCGATATCAAAAGGGATAGATTCAAATGAATAACGCAGATATGTCCCTCACATATTTGAGTCAACGGGCTGGCAACGGTAAAATGCGATTCTTATTTTATTGAAGCCCAGCCATGAGTCCAAAACACGACGACATCTATGCCAGCCCGCTCGGCGAACTAAGCGACTTCCGTTTTGATCAGGACGTGGTGGAAGTTTTTCCGGACATGATAAAACGCTCGGTACCAGGCTACGCAACTATAGTGGGTATGATCGGCAACTTAGCAGAGCGTTATGCACAAATGGGTACCAATTGCTATGACCTCGGCTGCTCACTGGGTGCGGCGACACTGGCCATGCGCCACCGCATTAAAGCCGCCAACTGCCAGATCATTGCCATAGACAATTCCAGCGCTATGGTTGAGCACTGCGCTAAAGTGATGGCTGCGGACAGCGGCGAATTGCCAGTAGAACTTATTTGCAGTGATATTCAGGACGTTGATATCAGCACAGCATCGGTGGTGGTGCTTAACTTCACTCTGCAATTTATCGACATCGATCAGCGCTGTGCAATATTACAGCGTATTTATGCGGGACTTCGCCCTGGCGGCGTGCTTATACTGTCGGAAAAAGTCGCCTTTGATGACGCCCCCCATCATGAACTGATGATTGAATTACATCATAATTTTAAGCGTGCCAATGGCTACTCTGACTTAGAGATTGCGCAAAAACGCTCCGCCATCGAAAATGTGTTAATTCCTGAAACTCTTGAAGCTCACCGCGAGCGGCTCAAGCAAGCAGGCTTTGCCAGCTCCGACGTCTGGTTTCAGTGCTTTAACTTTGCCTCTATGATTGCAATTAAAGAGTAATGTCCATGTTTAGCTACCACACTCTTTATGCAGAATTATTAAGCAGCCTAAAAGATTCACCACTAGAAAAATGGCTGCCCTTACTACCCGAGCAAATTAATCAGGGGCTGTGCGAACAGCGCTTTGGCGATTTAGCTGACTGGCGACAAGTATTACAGCAACTACCTGAGGTCAGCGCCAATAAAATAGAATTAAAAGACAAGATTCAGATAGACGGCAACAGCAGTGAAGATACACGCGCACAGATTAAACATTTACTCCAGGCATTGATTCCCTGGCGCAAAGGTCCCTTCTTTATACACGGCACTCATATAGATACTGAGTGGCGTTCTGACTGGAAATGGGATCGAGTTCTGCCACACCTCGCTCCTTTAGAAAACCGCACTATATTAGATGTTGGCTGCGGCAGCGGTTACCACTGCTGGCGAATGCTGGGTGAGGGAGCATCCCGCATTATAGGCATCGACCCATCTCCGCGTTTTGTAGTCCAGTTTTATGCCGTTAAACATTTTATTCAAGGCGGTTACCAAGGTGTACCGCCGGTAGATGTGCTGCCAATAGGCATTGAAGCTGTGCCGCAAAACCTACAAGCTTTTGATACCACCTTTTCCATGGGGGTGTTTTATCATCGGCGCGCGCCGATGGACCACCTGCGAGAACTCAAAGCTACTTTGCGCCAAGGCGGCCAACTAGTATTAGAAACACTGCTTATCGAAGGTGGACTGGGTGATGTTTTGGTACCAGAGGGTCGCTACGCGAAAATGAATAACGTCTGGTTTTTACCAAGTGCCGACACCATGATTAGCTGGATGAGAAAATGCGGCTTTAAAAACCCCCGCCTAGTCGACTCTGCTCCTACAACATTGCAGGAACAGCGCCAGACCGAATGGATGATGTACCATTCACTCGAGCAGTTTCTAGACCCAGCCGACCACAGTAAAACCATTGAGGGTCACCCAGCGCCCCTGCGCGGCGTATTTGTGGCTGAGGTTTAACACGAGTAAGGCCCATATTGCATCAGTACTAAGATTTATAGCCAGTCGATAGGCAATGCAATTATCGTTATTTTTACCTGCCTGAATTTTTCTTCATAGTAATATTTTTCAGGTCAGGCACCAAAATACTAATCATCTATCGTCAGTAAAGCCGTTTGCAAACCAAACTCAGCGTGTATTTGCGCGCACCACTGATCGAGACGACCGGCAGATAAGTGCTCCTGTTGGTCCTCGTCGATAGCTAGACCGACAAATTTCTCTTCGCCATCAATCTTAGCTTTAGAAGCCTCGTACTCATAACCGTCTGTTGACCAATGGCCGATAATTTTCGGACCATTATTAATAATAACATCGTGCAACATACCCACCGAGTCAATGAAGTAATCGCCATAGCCAAATTGATCACCAAGACCAAACAGTGCAACGGTTTTTCCATTCATATCAACTTCGGCAATATCCTGCCAAAAATCTTCCCAGTCCGACTGCAACTGACCGAAGTCCCAAGTGGATATACCCAATATTAATTTATCGAAGTTAGCGAATTCCAATTGAGTGGCATCAGCTATATCGAGAATCTCAACTACATCTTCACCCAGCCGCGCCTGGATACGAAAAGCAATTGTTTCCGTATTGCCTTCATCACTGCCGTAAAACAAACCTATCCTGGACACAAAAACCTCACATTAAACATGGTCGGACCAAGAGCCCGTAAATGATAATTTTCTCAACTATTCATTCAGGGTGCAAGTTAAGTGATGATTTTCTGCCAAAACATCGCGCTTCCCATACTCGATTTCAACTTATAGCTCGAAAAACCAAATTTTTCATAGGCTTGCCGCGCAGCCAGATTACCCTCGAGAACTTCTAGCGTGACCTTGCTGCAACCGCGCTCAAGGGCAATACGCTCTATATCAGCGAGTAGTAGTTGTGAAACCCCCATACCACGGCACGACTCAATTACCGCCAGGTCATGGATATTTAACAATGGCTTGGCCGCAAAAGTAGAAAAACCTGGAATGGCAGTGGCGATACCTATGGGTCGATCATCGTTGTAAGCTAATAAAGTCACAGCCCCTGAGGTTTTAGCCAAGCCCACCACTAAGTATTGTCTTGAATAGCTCGACAATGGCTCCCCCCCACCCATGGCATCGCGCGCATAATCATCCATCAAAGCAACAATATCGACCGCATGCTTAGAGTCGCTGTAATTGGCTCTAACTATGTCCAAGTTAACGCTCATTCAAAAGAACCTTTTAATTAACACAAAAAACCGCAGACCATAGAAGTGCGGCTAATAATAAAACACAGCGAAACCTGATTAAGGCTTTAATCGCTACAGATGTTCTTTTAATTTACGATGTTTGCGCTTGTTATCTTTCAATTTGGCCAATTTCACCTGTTGTTCGGGCGTTAACAATTCATTCACTGCCTTCAACCGATACGCCCGAGCCACCGCGCCCTCAGCGCTCAAGTCGGCCAATTGACCGGCCAGCTCATCGATATTATCGGCATCATCGTTCACAGCTTCCTGCAACCTAACACGTATTACCTCTATTTTTGCATGGCGTTTTTGTCCCGCTTTACGCTCACCCTGCATATTGGTTTCTAACTTTTTCTGCTGCACTTCGGTTAAATTCAGCTTTACTGCTAAGCGCTTGACCCGTTTCTCTGCACCACTGTGATAGCCGGCACCTGACTCATGGTCGTCTTTATTGCACTTTGTATGCTCGTCGCCAAAGGTGGTGGCAGAAACAGCCAATATGGCTGTCGCTGCTGCCACTGTGATTAAATACTTTAATTTAGACATAATCTTCATCCTATCTGTGTTGTTTGAGTTACTGGATCTCTCCGTTAAGAGACATCAGATTAACTGAAGTCCTTATAAACAAGAGATAAGAGTCAGTTAATGAATGTTAAAAAGAGTTAAACACTGCTTTACACAATGACAGCTACGCCTCGTTGCGCCACACTACCCTCACACAACACCAAGGCCAATCTCATTATGACGCAGCTACTTCTGATCGATGACGACATTGAGCTCTGTAAGCTACTGCAAGAATATTTAATTACCGAGGGTTTTACTGTAGATATGGCGCACGACGGCGAGCAGGGTTACATGGCCAGCCAGAGTAAAATTTATGACGCCATTATATTAGATGTTATGTTGCCCATATTTAATGGCGTTGAAGTGCTAAGAAAGCTTCGAGACACTTTATCTACTAAATTAATCCCCGTGCTAATGCTGACAGCAAAAGGCGATACAATCGATCGTATAATAGGCTTGGAAATTGGCGCCGATGACTACCTCGCTAAACCCTGTAATCCTCGTGAACTTGTCGCCCGTCTGCGCGCTATATTGCGCCGCAGTCACTCGCCTAATGTACAATTTACTGACAGTGATATGGTCACAGTGGATAATTTAATTCTACAAAAAAACAATCACAGGGTTAGCTATGACAACAGTAATGTCGCTCTGACCGGCGCCGAATTCACAGTATTAGAATTATTGATGCGCAACAAAGGCCAAGTTATTAGCAAGGAGTTGCTGACCGAGCGGGCTCTGGGCCGCAAGCTTACCCCCTACGACCGCAGTATTGATGTACACGTCAGTAATATCCGCAAAAAACTCGCGGCCAGTGGTGCCAGTAAAGAGCTTATCATTAACATTCGCGGTTCTGGTTATATGCTCACATGTTTGTAAAAAACTATTCAAATGATGTAAGCATGCTATTTTAATCTTTTGTTAAAAATTATTTATGACACGTCTGTATTTAAAAATATTTTTCAGCTTTTGGCTGGTTATGGCGCTGATGATTGTAGCTACCATCTTAGTGGTGTATTGGTTTGATCTAACCCCAGAGAAAAATTTTATCGGCCACAACCGCGATCGATTGAGTGCTCCGGCCAAGCAACTACTGAATCAAGCTGTCGGTGCTTCTATCAATAACTCGCGGCCTCAAGCCATGCAAGGGCTAAAAAGCATGCCTCTCTGGGCTTCTAGACATATATATGTCATCGACCAGCAAGGGCACGATCTCATTAGTCGTCCAGTACCGCCGGCAATAAAAGTTTTTGCTCTCAAGATTAATCACGATCGGCCATATGCCAAGAGTTTGCGCAGCAAACGCCTGCTTTTTGGCCGTTACATACAACTAGCAGACGGCACTCCGGTGCGTATTGTCACCTTAGGACGCAAGGGCCCTAATGATGAAGGCAATATACTCTGGCAACTGTTCTTACAGAATATCTGGCCACTTTTATTGGTCTCTATCCTTATCAGTGGCAGCGCCTGTTTATTTTTAGCCAAGCGCATGGCGCGCGGCTTACAAACGCTTAAAAACGCTACCCGAAAAATTGCCAGAGGCGATCTCAGCGTACGCATATCAAACCAATTCGCAGGTCAAGGCGAAGAGATCAATGCCTTAGCGGATGATTTTGACCATATGACCGCTCGCCTAGAAAAAGCCATGCTTGAGCAAAAACGCCTCATAAAAGATGTTTCACATGAACTACGGTCGCCTTTAGCGAGACTCCAAATTGCATTGGGTCTGGCGCAGCTGCGCAGCCGAGGCACCGTAGATAGCGAATTGGAACGCATCAAAGAGGCCGCCGACTACCTTAACAATGTGATCTCCGATATTTTATCTATGCCTGTCCATGATGATGGCGGCTGGGATCTACATGACACCTTAGACCTTAAGAGCCTTCTCGAAACATTGGTGCACAACTGTGAACAGGACGCCAACAACAAAAAGGTCACATTAAAACTGGCGCTTCCTATGGGTGAATGTTTGGTGGCCAGCCGTGGCAACACACTAATTGGCGTATTTGAAAATGTATTACGCAATGCCCTGCACTACACACCGGAAGAATCGAGTATTGATATCACACTCAGTAGACTCAACTCTAACAAACTATCCTGTATTGATATTCGCGACCGTGGCATGGGTGTCGACAGCGCTTTACTTGAGGATATATTCCAACCCTTTTTCCGAACTTCCGAAGCGCGAGACAGATCCTCTGGGGGGCACGGATTAGGCCTTGCGATAGCAGCACGGACAACAAGTTTGCATGGTGGCGACATTACAGCCAGCAATCATTCTGAAGGTGGCCTCTGCGTGTGTATTACGCTGCCCAGTTTGAATCTGAGCTGATCCATGATGACAGATATCAGTCTGATTTTTTGCAATTAACTCGCAAACAGCATTCCGGTACATTTTTATAAAAGCACACATACCGCTCAAATTAACGATCAAAGCCACAAGAAAGTAGTGTGCGCCTGTGCAAGTACTCTAATACCCCATGCAAGTTAGCCAACAGCACTAATAACAATCTAGTGAATGGCAATATTGGCGCTACTTTCCAACCAAACCCGCTACATACCGATAAACTGGCAAACATTATGAATGTTGCACACGTAATTAACACCCCACCTACAACCAGAGTTAATACTCCAAAGAAAAGGTCAATAGAGTAGACTTTTAACGAGGAACGCCTGCTTTACACCACATAATTCATCTTTAAGCAGACCACTGTGAATAATTCATATGAGATTCGCATGAATAACGTATAATCGCGCCCTTTTACAACATAGAGATTTGTTGCATGGACCATGACGCACCCCAGTGTGAAGTTGGCTTTATTGGTCTCGGCGTGATGGGTAAAAACCTCGCCTTGAATCTTGCCGACAACGGCTACAACATTGCCGCGTTTGACGTCGATCACGACAAAATCGCCGACGTTACCCAGCAGGACATTCTAGAGAACGGCTCCGAGCGCATCGTCCCATGTAGCTCTTTCACCGAGCTGCTATCAAAGCTCAGCTCACCACACCTTATCGTTCTCTCGGTTCCCGCCGGCAATCCAGTTGATGATGTCTGCCACAAGCTCATTGACGCGGGTATTTGCGCTGATGACATTGTCATCGACACCGGCAACAGCAAGTGGAACGACACCGTGCGCCGCGAGCAGGAATACGAAGGTAAATTTTTATTTTTTAGTACCGCAGTTTCCGGTGGTGAAGTCGGCGCACGTTTTGGCCCAAGCCTCATGCCCAGCGGTGACCGCTATGCTTGGGCGCGTATTGAGCCTATGTGGAAAGCCATTGCCGCAAAAGTTGACCCTGACACAGGCAAGCCTATTGAGCGCTTCGAGCCAGGCAACCCTGTCATCGAAGGCGAGCCCTGCGCAACTTACATTGGTCCTAACGGCGCGGGTCACTTTGTAAAGACCGTCCACAACGGCATTGAATACGCCGACATGCAGCTAATTTGCGAAGCCTACCACCTAATGCGTAGCTGCTTAGACATGACCCCAAAAGAAATTGCCGCCATTTTTCGCGAGTGGAACCAGGGCCTGCTCGATAGCTATCTGGTCGAGATATCCGCTGAAGTTTTAGAGGCAGTAGACAGCGACACAGGACAACCGCTCGTCGACGTAATACTCGATTGCGCCGGTCAAAAAGGTACTGGGCTCTGGACTGCCGTATCTGCACTCGAAGTGGGCAGCCCAGCAACCACTATTACCCACTCAGTGTTTGCGCGCGCACTATCTGCCCTAAAAGAAGACCGAGTCCTGGCCTCCCAACACCTTAGCGGCCCACAAATTGACGCTGCTATAGTCGGTGACAGAGAAGAATTCGTTCAGCAGTTACACGACGCCCTCTACTGCTCCAAGATCTGTGCCTATGCGCAGGGCTTCCAATTGATGAAGACCGCATCGGATGAACATAACTGGGACTTAGACTTTGCCGGCATTGCCAAAATTTGGCGAGCTGGCTGTATTATTCGTGCTGTATTCCTGCAGTCGATCACTAACGCCTATGACACCGATGACGATCTACACAATTTACTGCTAGACCCATACTTTGCCGAACAAATCAGTAATTATCAGAGTAATTGGCGCCAAGCTATTGCT
This sequence comes from uncultured Cellvibrionales bacterium, assembly GCA_963933095.1. Classification (GTDB taxonomy): domain Bacteria; phylum Pseudomonadota; class Gammaproteobacteria; order Pseudomonadales; family Cellvibrionaceae; genus UBA1124. Next base: position 120 of record CAWVSV010000058.1, on the reverse strand, counting down.
AAATCGACTCTGCTGGGCATCCCCTGCGGCGGTTTTAGCTCGGCACTGGCGTACTACGACTCCTATCGCACAGAAACCCTACCGGCCAATTTACTGCAAGGTCAGCGCGACTATTTTGGC
>CAWVSV010000057.1:0-15924 GCA_963933095.1 uncultured Cellvibrionales bacterium | reverse complement strand
CTGGTTTTGGTGTTGCGCACCGAATATGACAAAGCTCTAGGTGAGGGACAGATTGACGAACTGGGATGTGTGCGCATATCTCTGGAGGCGCTGGCCATTGCCCTTAAAAATCTACTTGCGCGTACTTTGCCTGAAAATATTACCGAGCGCCGGGCTGCTTTTAGACGCTTACGGCAGTTACGTTTGATCGATTATAGCAGTGAAGAGGGGCTCGACAGTGATGATGCCTGGCTGCGTATTCGGCCCATTATTATAAGCTTTGTATCCGATGATGTTCTCGATGCGTTGCGGGCCGAGGTGCCTTTAACAGCCCAGCCCGAAGCGCTTGAGGTCGAGTCTTTAGCGACTGATATCGAGGGCGAATCGCTGTTTGGCGAGGTGTAAGCAGTATGTATTTAAAAAAGTTTATCTACGTTAACTGGGGCAATATACCTCAGCTTGAGTTTGAGTTTGGACCTATCTGCTTGTTTTCCGGTGGCAATGGTTCTGGTAAGACCACCGCGGCCGATGCCATACAAACCATTATGACGGCGGCGCATGACAACCTGTTTCATTTTAATCCAGGTCAAGACGAATCCAGTCAGCGCGGGCGGGGCAAACAGGTGCGCACACTCGCTTCTTATGTGCTGGGCTGCGACGACGGCTCATATGCTCGGCCACAAGCGTGCGATGGCTACTTAGCGGCCATTTTTCATCCGACCGACGGTGAAGATGCTGAGCCTTTTACAGCTATTATCGGTATGCGGGCCCACCTAGACGATGCCGCCAAACCCAAACTTGCTCGCCTAGACGATTGTCATTTTTATATCGTGCCAGGGGAGATGTTGTCGCTGTCGCATTTTGTGCGCGAAGATATCGGCGGTCGCTACGTTACTCCGTTAAAAAGCCTTAACAACTTGCTTAAAAAAGAATTTGGTCTAGAGGCAGTAGAAAAATACGACAAGAAAAAAGCCTATCTCTGTCGTCTTTATGGCGCTGTTCGCGGTAAACGTGAGGCGGTATCTGAACGCGAGGCAATGAATGCCGCTCGTGCTTTTTCGCGTTTTATGGCTTACAAACCAGTAAAAAGTATTAATGACTTTGTCGCCGGCGAAATTCTTGAAAGCAAAGATCTTGGTGAAGCGATACGTAATGTTTCTAGCTTGCTTAAAACTATCCATGGCATGGAGGGTGAGGCGCGGACGCTGCGTCAATCTATTGCTATGCTGGTTTCAGCCGATCATCAGGCTGTGCAATATATCGAGCAGTGGCTCGATTATAATGTGCTTACATACACCGAGGCGCAGTGTCGCTTTTTACAGGAGGAGCGTCGTTACCTCGATGCAAAACGTGCGCAGCAGTCGCTGCGCGAGGCAATAGCTGCCAACACTCATGAACGCGAATTGGCCCAGCAGCGGCGTCGCGAATTGCGCGATCAAGGGCGAATGCTGGAAGCTCAACGTATGGGTATACCGGCTTTACGTGACAAGGATCAGCTTCAAGCTGGAGTAAAAGAGTGCCATGACCGCTTACACAATTTAGCGCGGCCACTACTTGAACAGGACCAGCTGTTACAAAAAAATACCGCCGCAGCAACGGCTCTGCTGCACACCATTAAATCGACATCTATGGCGCTGGCGGTGCCAAATTTGGGTACTAAAGCGCTGCGTAAAGTGGCCGAGTCAATCCTCTCTGTGCAGGCAAAATTAAACATTAATTTACACAGCCTGCTCGGTCGGGACTGGGTAGACCTGTCGCCGTTAGAGGCGCATTTCAATGACGCTATGTCTGCTCAACGCACGCACAATCAGTGGAGTGACTTACTCCATAGTCGCGAGTTGCATGTGGCGAGCAGTTTGCGAGAGCAGTTGGCTAAAGAGAACACTCGCCGCGAGCAAGATCTGCAGGGTTTGAAGCGCAATGTTGAACGTAAGCGACAAGAAATAGATGCTCTGCAGGGGCGGCAAAGTAGTTACCCCAGTTACGTTCGGGTGGCGCTGGATGCAATTCGCAAGCAGTGCCCTGACGCCGATGCGCGTGTACTCTGTGATTATGTTGAGGTGCTAGACGGCGCGTGGCAGTCAGCTATTGAAGGTTATATTGGTGGAGCGCGTTTCGGTATTATTGTTGAATCTGAATATGAAGCCGAATCAATTCGTCTAGTAAGATCATTGCCTGGCCGTGACAATCGTGCCCGTGTTATTCAAGGTGAAAAGGCACGCCGTGATGCCGAGCGCAGCAGTGTGCCGCGCGATTCTATTGTTAACGCTATGGAGTTCCATCACGCTACCGCGCGCAACTATCTCACCGCCAGTTATGGCAGTGTAGAGCAAGTTACTGATGTCGATTCTTTGCGGCATACGCGTCGAGGCTTGACGCGCGATTGTATGGGCTCGGGCAATTATGCGCTGTTCCGTTGTGATCTACCCGATAGCGATTTAGTATTTGGTCAGGGAGCTCGTGAGCGCGCACTTGAAGCTAAGCAGGTTGAATTGGGTGACTTTGAACAGGAATTGCAGGGCGCGGCCACCCGCAGTCAAGATGTTAGCGATTTACTACAGCAAGTTGATGCGGTCGTGCCGTTACAGTTGGCGGATGTACTGCAAGAGATGCTCAGTCTTCATCGACAGCTGCGAGCCTCGGAGTCGGCACTGATTAATATTGATATCGATGACTTTACTGAGATGGATGCAGAGCTCTCAAAATTACGAGAACTCGAAGATACACAGGACGATTTACTTGCGACGCTGTTGAAGCAGTCCGGTGAGTTTGAAACCAAATTGAAGCAACGCGATAGGCAATGCGGTGAATTGGCTGAATTACAAGAAAGTGTTACCGCTGAGGTGGATGCAGCGGAACAGTCGTTTAAAGCTATAGCCGGCGACTGGCCTGGATTTAATGTTGAGCAGCGCTTACAACAGGCCGGTCATGAAGCAACCGACACCAATCTGCCTCTACTAGTGGCGCAGCGCGATACCTTATTGGGTGAGATGAACGCCTGTGCTCACACATTGGTACGCTTAGTGATGTCGCATAACCAGCAGTGTCGCCCAGTAGACAGTATCAGCTTTGATCCGGACTTTGCCCGCGAGCACAATGCCGCCTTTTTTAAAGTTATTTGTGGTGCACAGCGTCAATTGGATCAAATCCACAATCGTTTAAAAAACAATATCTTAGCGGTGAAACACGAAAAGCTGCAAGAGCTGAAACTCAGCTTTAATAACACCTTTGTCACTAATCTTTGCCACTCTATTTATCAGGCCATTAACGACGGCAAGAAAATTCTCGAAGACCTTAATGATGAGCTACAACACCACCGTTTTGGCGCTGATCGCGAGAGTTTCCGCTTTGGCTGGGAGTGGCTGCCTGAATATAAAGAGTATTGGCAGTTTTTCAAAGAGGTGATCGACAACCCAAGTTTGGGCGATGGAGCTACCTTGTTCGACATGAAACTGACAAAGCGCAGCATGGATGTGCGCGATCATTTGATGTCGATGTTGCTGGATGAAGATGAAAATAAGGCTATGCGCGAGTTGGAGCGAATCGCCGATTATCGCAACTATCGCAATTACGAAATTTACAAAGAGCCCGAAGGCAAAGAACCTATCGCACTGAGTCAATATGGCACCGGTTCTGGCGGTCAGTTAGAAACACCGGCCTATATTATTCGCTCGGCTGCCATCACCTCGGCCTTCCGTTTTAATGAAGGCAAAAGCCATTTGCGTATGGTGCTGGTTGATGAGGCGTTCTCGAAGATGGATGAGCACCGGTCTAAAGAGGTGATTAATTATCTGAGTAAAAGCCTAGGCTTACAGTTGCTGTTTATTATGCCGACCAGTAAATCAGGCCCCTTTATGGATTTAATTTCCAATCAGTTTGTATTTACTAAATGTCCGGTTGCCGGGCAAACTGGCGAACTTAACACGCGTGTTTTGGTAGACAGACAATCCTGTAATAGTGAAAAAATTCAGGAGCTTTGGGCCAGTCATCGACGGACGATACGTCATCAGGCGGCGCTAGACTTTATGCTTGAGTTTGCTCCAGAAGTTGAAGCTGTTGAATAGTTTAAAGCAGAATGAAAGTCAGAGGTATATCTATGACACAGATTGAGAATTCTATCGATCAGCAGTTAATGTCTGCAGGCAACAAGGGCTTGCAAGCGAAGTTTTATCGCGTCCGTAACAACAAGGTCTTTGAGTTGTTTGTGATTGCGGTAATTATTTTTTCTGCTGTGATGATTGGCGCCAAAACGTACGACGTGTCACCTTGGGTATTGCAGCTAATGGTGGTTTTAGATTGGGCCATTACGCTGATCTTTCTGGCCGAGATTACTGTGCGATTTTTAGGTGAGCCCAATAAAAAAAGTTTTTTTGGCAAGTTTTGGAATATTTTTGACACATTGATCGTGGTCATAAGCCTAATACCTGTGGCAGACAGTGAGCTGGCTATCGTCGGTCGCTTGGTGCGTATTTTTCGCGTGCTACGTATGGTGTCTATGATTCCAGAATTGCGCGTGTTGCTGAATTCACTCGTGAAAGCGCTGCCACAGTTGTCCTACGTAATGCTCTTAATGTTCATTATTTTTTATATCTATGCTGCAGTAGGGTCAACCTTTTTTCATGCAATTAACCCCGATCTATGGGGCGATATCTCAATAAGTTTACTAACGCTGTTCCGTGTTATGACTTTTGAGGATTGGACTGATGTTATGTACGAGACGATGGAGGTATATCCGCTCAGTTGGAGTTTCTATCTGAGTTTTATCTTTTTTACCGCCTTTGCTTTTCTCAATATGGTGATAGGCATAGTCGTGAATGTGTTGGAAGATGAGCGTGAGTTGGTGAGGCTCGAGCAGGCAGGTGGCAAGCCTGAGCCGACTATGGCTGAGCTGCAAAGTCAGCTTGATGAAATTAAGGCGCTGCTCCGTGCAGGCCCCAAGTAGTGAGGGTGTAGATGTTATCTCGTCAGTTCATTCGTGCAGATTTAAATTTATTAGTGGCGTTACAAGCGCTGTTAGAAGAGCGCAGCGTGACTCGAGCCGCTGAGCAGCTGTTTATTACCCAGCCAGCGTTAAGTAAAAAACTAAAAAAGCTGCAGGATTTATTCAATGATGAGCTTTTCTCCAGATTGCCTTATGGGTTGTTGCCTACTCCAAAAGCGCTTGAACTCGAAAAGCAGTTGCCTAATATTTTGCGCCAGCTCAATCAATTAATTGGCGGCACTGAGTTTGTGCCTGCTGAATACAGCGGTGTCTTTCGTATCGCTATGCCAGAGAGTTTGTCCGTCTGGCTGGTCCCGCGGTTATTGGCCAAGTTGGCAAAAATTGCCCCGGGCGTCACCCTGCGTATAGAAGACCCCAGCGCGCAATTTATCGACGAGCTCACTAATGGGCGGGTAGACTTTGCGTTTCATGTGGTCAAGGATTACCCCGGCGCTATCCACGTTGAATCGCTTGGCGGGCTCGAATCACGCTGTATTATGCGCTCAGACCATCCTTTAGCGCAGAAAAAACTACTCACCCAGAAAGACTTCCTCAGCTATACGCATGTACGCCTTTATGTGGCGAAATTAACCAAGCTAGACATTGGTTTGATCGATGAGCGACTGGCAGAAACGGGGCAAAAAAGGCGCGTAATACTCGAAACACCACACCTTACGGCCTGTCTCGACACTCTTAAGGTCACCGATGCGCTTCTAGTCGCATCTGGTCATGTGGCAGCGTATTCATTATCGGGCGGTTTTGTGAGTAAACCGATTCCAGACAGCCTAGAAAACCCCGATCTAGAAGTGGGTATTTTTTACCACCGCCGGGTAACCGAGCATGCTCCGCATCAGTGGCTAAAGGCCCTAATGCTGGAACTTATGAGCAGTGATTAGAATTTAACGGCTTGTTAAGCGCAATAACGATACTGTTCAGAGTGGCGACAACACACCTTCACCCCTTGTTACACTTAACAGCCCACCAACCTAGAATGACAACGATTATAAGATATAGGTCGTCCTAACGGGTTAGTTTAGGGCGATGTTTTTCTCAATCACAGCGAATCATTAGCGGTTGATGAATTCAGACCATGCTTGCAGTAATTGAATAAAATCTTCCAAACCACAATGCGCGCCGAGCTCGTCATCATAGAAGTCTAAGTCATCTTCAATGTGGCAGTGTGCTGTCAATACATGTGCCTTTACATGAACTTCGCCCGAGTGGAAGCTGAGGCTATAGGCGCTACCTACGTCAGTCTTTTCAGTTGCGCAGTGGCGTGACTCTTCTGCCAAAGCTAAAAAATATGCACAGCGCTCGGTGTTGCCGGCGACATGATTTAGCCAAGCGGCAAAAGCCTCATGACCCATGCTTAATTTAGCCTCGCACTCACCATATAAATTTTTATGGAAGTCATATTCCATAGTTACTTGCCGGTTAAGTGCAGGCCGTCACTCTCTATACTGATGAGTTTTTGCTTAAGTAATCCACCTACAGCTTTTTTAAAGTTCTTCTTGCTGACCTGAAATTGACGGTAAATATCATCGGGCGAGCTTTTGTCGTTCAGGGGAGTACTGCCGCCATTCACCGTAATATGCTCCATTATCTTGATCGATAATTGATCTCGCACGGCTTGTCCCTGCAGCTGCAGGCACAGGTCAATGCGGCCGTCGGGGCGTATCTCTTTGATGTAACCCTGGATTTTTTTGCCCATACGCAAATTTTGCAGGGCGTCATCACGAAAAATCAAGCCGATATGAGTGCCATCGATTACAGCCTTGTAACCCAAGTCTGAGCGCGAACAGATAAGTAGATCAACGGCCTGTTCAGCTTTGAAGTCACCGCCATCTTCGGGTAAATGCTGGCTGAGCTTGCTGGTGGCAATTAAGCGTTGGTCACGTTCATCAAGAAGAATATGCACCACATAGCTGCGGTCCACTTCCATAGGCACGCGCATCTCGCTGTAGGGCACCATTAAATCTTTGCTTAAGCCCCAGTCTAAAAAAGCACCGGCGTTATTGATATCGATCACTTTTAGTGCGGCGCAATCGCCCAGTTTAGCGTAAGGCTTTTCAGTAGTGGCAATGGGCGTGTCTTCGCTGTCCAGATAGATGAATACCTCGAGCTCTTCGCCTACTTCAACGCCCTCCGGCACATAACGGCGCGGCAACAAAATATCCCCTAAGTCTTCTGCATCAAGATAGATCCCGTGACTGCAAAGCTTGGTTACCGGGAGTGTGTAGTAGTTGCCTATATCTATCATGCCTGTGCCTGCGTAAAGAGAGGTGCTTATAAATTGTTATTTTACCTCAGAGCGATGATAATTCGGTTAATTAATCATGCGCGAGGGGTGTTTAGGGTGAAATCATTGCAAGATCAGCTGTTAGGTGCGGGCTTAGTCGATAAAAAGGCGTTAAAAAAAGCTAACAAAGACAAGCATAAGCAACAGATGGTTGCTCAAAATTCGAAGCAGTTTGCCGTCAGTGATGCTAAAGAACAGGCCGAGCTTAAGCGGCAAGAAAAGCTAGGTAAAGATCGCGCGTTGAATCAGCAACGTAACCAAGCGGCTGAAAAAAAGGCTGTTTCAGCTCAAATCAAACAATTGATTGAGGTCAACAGTCTCGAGTATCGTGGCGATGTGGATTACAATTTCGCCGATGGCAAAAAAATCAAGAAACTGGCGGTAACCGCTGATGTGCAACGGCAACTCAGTCGGGGCCGTTTAGCCATTGTGAAGCTAGGAGATAGTTACCGCTTGGTGGTGAGCGAAGTTGCTGAGAAAATTGCGCAACGCAATGACAGCTATATAGTTTTACTCAACACTAAGGAGGCCGAAGTTATCGAGGAAGATGATCCCTATGCGGACTTCCAGATACCTGATGACCTGATGTGGTAGAGCTGGGGTGTGGATTTTGCTGCGGGTTTAACAGCCGCCAGTGTTTGGTTTTTTTATTGAAAAAGCCCACCTCAGTAAACGCGCGGGTGATGGTGCCTTCTTGACGAAGTATTTTTAGTCCGCGTTGTAGTTGCTCAAAGCTTGATTTCCCCATGGGGTGTTTGCGGCTGCCGCCTAAAATGACTTTTACATCGGGCACCACAGCCAGAGTTAAGCCATAGGCGGCGATACTAAGATCTGGGCTGTCCTGAAAAGGTGCTAGGGTGAAGTCGGCGCGGCCGGCGTAGACCATTCTGACAATGTTGCGCCAAAATAAGCTGTGCTGAACGTTCTTTAGATTTAAATCTTGCAATACTTGCCAATCATTTTTCCAGTTGCGATTGCTGGCAGCACTGTAGTTTTTCAGTTGCTTGGCGCTAGGTGCGTTGGTGGCCAGTGATTGACCTGGATTTACATAGAGCCCGACCACAAATTCGCCATGGTTAAGCACCGCACTGCTAATGAAAAGTTTGTCGGTGTCAGCACTGACATCGTTAAACCAAATCCGTTCGCCTAATAGCGCTATTTTACCAACGCTGACATAACGTTGGTTACGCAGGTAGGGCATCACTGCGTGAACTTCAAGCTCGCCCTTGTAGCCACCTTTGTAAAGTGCTTGCTGCAATAAGATAAAGCTGGCCACGTCGGGCCGAGAGTGCTCGCCATTGTAGCTCCTAAGCTCATGGATCGAACGACCAGCCAAAAAAAGCTGGGTGTCTGCAATAGTGTTGGGGCTTAGGACAATGCTTAAAGGCTTGTTCAGTGGCTCTGCTAAAGGTACATCTGTCGGCGTTGAAGGTGCTGAAATATCGGCAAAGGAAAGATTTGAAGTTATAAACAACCAACAGACAAGTAGAGTGGCCCATGAGGCTGTACTGAACTGACATGTTTTATTGGTTCCTCCATTCATCTAACAAGTAAAGTCGATAGTGGAATTATTTGGGCGCCTGCTGGGTTATAGTGATCAGCTTTAATGCTAATAAATATTCAAGGATGAATCATGACTATTAACTCTGCTGCAAATAATAAATCCGTTTGTTATCACGAGTTTCGCGCACAAATGCGTGATGCTGATGTGCTGCTATTTAAAGGCAGTGGTTGGGTGTCTAATATCATTAAGTGGAAAACCAAATCAGCCTATTCACACGCCGGCCTTGTGGCTTGGTGGGGTGACCGTTTAATGGTGCTTGAAGCTGTAGGTAATGGGGTTCGTGCCACTCCGATTTCTTACAACTTACAAAAGTATTCCGGTGGCATCGACTATTACCGCTGCACCATAGAACTGTCAGACCCACTTCGTCAAAGCATGCTCTCCTTTGCGCAGCAGCAATTGGGCAAAGAATACAGCTTTCGGCGTTTGGTGGGTTTTTTCTTCAAACTGATACTTAACAAGCCGCTTGAGCAATGCGAGTCGGCCAAAGTGCCGAGTACCTTTTTTTGCTCGGAGTATGTGGCCGAAGTTTACGAACATGCCGGTTGTGATCTGGTGTTAGAGCGCAGTAGTCAGTACACCTCACCAGACAAGCTTGCCTGCACGGAGAAATTGGAATTTGTGGGAACATTAAAAAGCGCTAAAGTTGAAATGTAGGGTCTAAAATACGGATATTTATTGTGGCTAGCTAGGCTATTTTTCTATATCGCCGAAACCGCATATTGCATCTATACTTTAGAAGACTTAATACTAAGTAGGTTTTGAATCTATGCGCTCCCCTCAAACAGAAATAATGGTTTTAGTGACGTCTGAAATGAGTAACTTTACTGGTAACAGGTATTTTACAAAAGCAGCTAGTACCCCAAGCCAACTCTTGCCAGTTCACCATAGTGGTAATTGGCAGTGAGGGTAGGTCTGTGGCGACCACTGCATAACAGCCACAAACTGAGTCAGACGGACGGTGTTGGCACGCAGCCCAATAGTGTCGCTACCAGCGTTAGCCATAACATCTAACGTATTAATTAACTTCAACGATGGGAATACTGTGAAGAAAAAACGCCCCCTATACCTGCCCTTTGCAGGCCCAGCACTACTCGAAGCCCCTCTACTCAACAAAGGCAGCGCTTTTACTGAGGCAGAACGTCAAGCGTTTAACCTTGAGGGTTTGTTACCCCACAATATTGAGACGATCGATGAACAAGAGGCGCGCGCCTACGCGCAGTTTAGCGCCTTTGCTACTGACATAGATAAACACATTTATCTGCGCAATATACAGGACACCAATGAGACGGCTTACTATCGTCTGCTGGCTAACCACCTGGAAGAGATGTTACCACTGATATACACACCCACAGTTGGAGAAGCCTGCCAGCGATTTTCTAAAATCTATCGTCGCAAGCGAGGGCTGTTTATTGCCTATCCCGATCGTGACCGTATCGACGATATGCTGCAAAATGCCACCAAGCAAAATGTAAAGGTTATCGTAGTTACCGATGGCGAGCGCATTTTGGGATTGGGCGACCTAGGTATTGGCGGTATGGGCATACCTATCGGTAAACTTGCGCTTTACACTGCCTGTGGCGGTATCAGTTCGGCTTATACATTACCGGTAGTGCTTGATGTTGGCACCAACAACCAAGATTTAATTGACGATCCTATGTATATGGGGTGGCGCCATAAGCGCATTACGGGGGTTGAGTACTATGCGTTTGTTGAGCAATTCATTCAGGCAATCAAATTACGCTGGCCCGATGCCTTACTGCAGTTCGAGGATTTTGCCGGACATACTGCCACGCCATTGCTGAATATTTATCGCGACCAGCTCTGCTGTTTTAATGACGATATTCAGGGTACCGCAGCGGTTACAGTAGGCACATTGTTAGCTGCCTGTAAGGCCAAGGGCGAATCTCTTAAAGACCAGCGGGTGGTCTTTTGTGGTGCGGGTTCGGCCGGTTGCGGCATCGCTGGCCAACTTATCATGCAGATGGTGGCCGACGGCCTGTCCGAATTAGAAGCCAAATCGCGCATTTTTATGGTTAACCATAAAGGATTACTGCTCCAGAGTTCTGAGGGATTACTCGATTTTCAGACACCCCTATGCCATCAAAATACTTTAGTCGAAAACTGGGAATTACAAGGTGGAGGCAAGTATTCTGGTGTCAGCTTGTACGATGTGGTGGCTAACACAAAGCCTACCATATTGGTGGGTGTGTCGGGCACGCCAGGTCTATTCACTAAAGAGCTCATTGAGGCTATGTACTCAAGTTGTTCAAAGCCTATTGTCCTGCCGCTGTCTAACCCCACCTCAAGAGTGGAAGGCCAGCCGGTCGACATACTCCGCTGGACGTGTGGTGATGCTATTGTTGCCACTGGCAGTCCTTTTGATGCGGTTGATATGGGCGATGTTCATCACGAAATTGCTCAGTGTAACAACAGTTATATATTTCCGGGTGTCGGCTTGGGGGTCATTGCCTCCAAGGCGCAGCGCATTACCGATAATATGATGATGGCGGCGAGTTCGGCTCTGGCTGAATCCTCGCCTTTGGCAACCGAGGGTAAGGGGCCACTTTTACCCCCGCTGTCTGATATTCGCAAGGTCAGCAAATACATCGCCAAGGCGGTGTACCTTCAAGCCATTAAAGATGGTTACGCGGTAGATATCGCTGAGGATGTTATTGAACAGGTTATCAATAGTAACTTCTGGGAACCGGTGTACCGTGAATATCGCCGCACATCCTTCTAAGTCGGTTAATCCCCCCTAGTGCCGTGTTAACGGCTAGGGGGGCAATCTGTAGCATTTATGTTATGCCTGTTCTGGGCAGTTTTTTCTATTAACGGGGGTGTATATGCTCACTCCATTATTGCAATAACCACTACCGACAGTAAAAATTCTGCTGACTATGGCCAGGCCTGGTTCATTTTAGAGCGATTACCCAATACACTTTCGCTGCGCTCATTGGTGTGGCTCAGTATTTCTGATGATGTGACATGCTGCACTTGAACGTAAAAAAACTAAAAGTTTTAGACGCAATAGGTGCAGGTTTGATCGGTTTAGGGCAAGAAAACGCAACAATAGCGGTATTTATTGGTAATAGGCCGCCATTGCCTGAATATCAACAGCTAAAGAGCCTAAGGCCATTGCAGCCCGAAGAGTTAACGCAACGGGTCATGCATTGCGGTAATCACTGGCGAAAAATATTCAACTGTTACGCCAAACTGGTTTTCTCGTTACATAACGAGGGCTTTACATGTTGGCAAGATTATCGCGACATGCAACTCTTGCAACTAGGGTCGCCACTACAGCTCCGATTTGATCGCGATTTAACCCCAACCTCTGGGGTTAATATTATCTGTGGCCGCCGTCATGCCGAATCGTTCAAATTGCCACAAAACTTGTGCTGGTTAGACGCCGGTTTTGCTATCGATGTAGACAGCCGATTAATTGTCAGCCCTTATTTCGATTATCGACAGCTCTCTAATCTTAAGCTGGCTTACTTGGGCCGTTTAATTAAATCATTGCTGTAAATAATTAATGGTCCTTGTTGTCGCGAGCCTGTTTATCGCGCTGACGCTGTGGTACTCGTGCTTTTTTACGTGCCTCTTCTTTGGCCGCTTTAGCCGCTTTTTTCTCATCCACTGCTATTTCTTCACGGGCGATCATTTCCGGTGATTCAAACGTAATGCGGCCAAGCTTGCCGCTTCGCACGTCTTGTAGCAGGGCTTCTGAGGCCTTGAATAAATCGACTCGGCCGCCGCGTGCCCGGCAAGCGCGAGCAATACCAATGGCCTCCATACGTTCAATTTCAGTGGGCGGCATTTCTTTCAGCTGATAGCGCGCCATTAATCGTTCAGGGTAGGCGAGTGCTAAGTAGTCGACTAAATAAAACGCTACGTCCTCATACTCCATTGCAGTGTCTCTAATGGCGCCAGTGGCGGCAAGGCGATAGCTACCATGAAAATTTTCAATTTTTGGCCACAAAATGCCCGGCGTATCGCAGAGCATAATGCCGTTACCGAGATTAATACGTTGCTGGCTTTTAGTGACGGCGGGTTCGTTGCCAACCTTAGCGATTACCTTGCCTGCTAGGGTGTTAATCAGCGTCGATTTTCCAACATTGGGGATACCCACAATCATCGTCTGCAGAGTTTTGTGTTGCCCCTCAACGTGCGGACACAGTTTGCGGCACAGATCCGGTATTTGCTTTGCAATCGAAGGCTGCTCGGTGGTTATGGCCAGTGTTTTGACATTTTTTTGACTCTCAAAATGCGCCTGCCACTGTGCGGTCATCGCCGGGTCTGCCAAGTCGCTCTTGCTCAGCAGCTTTATACAAGGTTTATCGCCCCTAAGCGCCTCGATCATCGGGTTTTCGCTAGAATAAGGAATGCGCGCATCGAGAACTTCGATCAACAGGTCAATCTTTGGCAGCACTTCCTGCATCTCTTTTTGAGCTTTGTGCATATGCCCCGGATACCAGTGAATACTCATAACGTGCCTCGAAGCTTAGCGATAATTGAAAGAGCGCTATTCTAAGGGGCTTGGTTGAATACATAAACCCTTTCATTCTAGGATCAATTCATAACACTATCGACTAAACTAAATGTATAGAAATTGCATTAGGAGTGTTTATGACAGCCAGTAACGTTAAGTCTCGAATCAGTAGCACCAGTATTCGCCCGGTAAAGTCTCTCGATCTTCTCTCACACCGCGAAATAGCCGCGCTAATGGCGGCAGACCTTGAAGTGTCGCAGTTGTTTCGTGAATGTGCGTTGGCGGTATTAAATACCGACAGCAAAGAGGACGATGCCGCACAAGTGTTGGCCGATCACCAAGATTTTGATATTCGAGTGGTATCGCAATCACGTGGTTTAAAGCTTGATATCTTTAATGCGCCAAATACAGCGTTTGTCGATGGCACTATGATTCGCGGTATTCAAGAGCATTTATTCTCAGTATTGCGTGATATTGTTTTCACCGAGCACAAAATGAGTCGCGGCAGTATGTTTGATCTACAAACAAGTGAGGGCATAACCGATGCCGTGTTTCGTATTTTGCGCAATGCTGGGGTCGTTAAACCCAATATTGCACCGGCGCTGGTGGTTTGCTGGGGCGGGCACTCGATAAACCGTGAAGAGTACGACTATTCCAAACACGTAGGCTATGAGTTGGGTCTTCGCGGTCTCAATATTGGCACGGGCTGCGGTACCGGTGCCATGAAAGGCCCTATGAAAGGCGCTGCAGTGGGACATGCCAAACAGCAGGTTTCTAACGGACGTTATGTGGGCATTACCGAACCCGGCATCATAGCCTCAGAGTCACCCAATGCCATTGTTAATGAATTGGTTATTTTGCCCGATATAGAAAAGCGCCTAGAAGCTTTTGTAAGGTTGGCTCATACCATTATTGTATTCCCTGGTGGTGCCGGTACCGCCGAAGAAGTGCTCTACATTTTAAGTTTATTAATGCACCCAGATAATGCCGATGAGCTGCCACTGCCTTTGATTTTTGCAGCGCCAGAGTCTAATCCCGAATACTTCGCTACGCTGGACAAATTTATTCGTATTACTTTGGGCGATGAAGCGACAGAGTATTATCAAATAGTGGTTGGTAAGCCCGAAGAAGTAGCCAGAAAAGCCAAGAGCGGCGTCGACCTAGTGCATAGAGATCGCCGTAAAACGCAAGAGGCTTACTACTACAACTGGCGTTTGCACGTAGACAAAATGTTGCAAAGTCCATTTGAGCCGACCCATGAAAATATGGCCAACTTGCAGCTAGATCGCAGTATGCCAAAACACGAGTTGGCCGCCCAATTGCGTCGGGCGTTTTCGGGCATCGTCGCCGGTAACGTGAAAGCGTTTGGTATCGAACAAATTGCGCAGCAGGGGCCTTATCAAATTAGTGGTGAAGTCGCCATAATGGACGCACTGGACGATTTACTGCGCAGTTTCGTCGAACAGCGTCGAATGAAGCTTGGCCGTGGTGAGTATGTTCCCTGCTATCAGGTAGTGCACTAAATTTACGGCTAGATTTACACCATGTGCTCATATCCGATCCCCGAGTCTGTTTACTCAGCGCTCTATCAGCAGACGAATGACCCGTCTGAATCAGTGAGCGTTAATTAAGAAAAGCGTCTGCGGGTTTGCTTGGGTGTTACCTATCAATAGGGTTGAATAAGCAATAAAAGGTTAAGGGGTAACCGCTAGTGACTGACGCAACAAAGCGGTGTAGTCAGTGCCCGTTTAGGTGAGTATTGCTTTAACTGCCTAAATTCAGCACAGGCCTCGGCAGTTAAAGCGCTTACTGTTAAATAGGAAGGTGGTTTTTACCGACACTGCAGGCACAAATGCGGCTGATATGGGCAAGCGGTAGGCCGCTTTCGCTTTGCCACTCATTAAAGGCCGTCTGAATTTTCAGCTGGTCTCTTTTGCTGCTGGGGTTGTCCCTGATGTCTATATCAGCCAACTGTAGGCAATGCACCACTTCTTTAGTCAAAACGTATGTGTCAATGCCGAGGTTGCGCAACACTCGCGGACCCGTCATGCCGCCAAGGCGGTGGCCACGTTTCTTTAATAGTTGAAAAAGCTCAATAAGGTTATCGCTAGGCCAGTGGCCAATAAATTCGCCAAAGCTGCCGTGTTCTTGCTCAACATCCAAAATAAATTGTGCATTTTTAGGCACACTAATTATTTTTTGCATATTGCGTACAATGCGGGTGTCTTTCCCCAAACGCTCAATTTGCTCGGGCGATAGTAATAACATTTTAAGGGGTACAAAAGAAAAGAAGGCGTCTTCAAAACCCTGCCACTTTTGATTAATTACTCGCCAGACAAATCCCGCCTGAAAAATGCAGCGGGTCATTTCGGCTAGAAACCGGTCACTGCCAATATTGCTCGCAGCCGCAGGCGATATAACCTCCGGCATTAAGGCTTGCAACTGAGCTTTACCGCCTTTGCGTTTTAAGGCGCGCTGAAAAATTTGATCAAATGACTGCATAGTGTCTTACTGCTGGTTGTGGGCCGATAACTTCAGCGAATTGTTGGCGCTTCTAGCTAAGCTCAAGCAAAAAATAAATTAATAATACCTCAATTACCTGCCCTCAAATA
>CAWVSV010000056.1:0-16136 GCA_963933095.1 uncultured Cellvibrionales bacterium | reverse complement strand
GGTAAGCACCGTCACGGCAATAAGCAGCGGCACCGGGCCCTGAACTTTATCCAGTTGTTCGCGTGCAGCCAACATCATGCGCTCACCACCGCTGGCATGCACGTTTACCATCCACACACCCAAAATAGCGGCAGCCTTAACCGCCTTGGCCGTGGTATTGGGAATGTCGTGAAATTTTAAATCCAAAAAAACGTCGAAACCCAAGCTCATCAACGCATCAACAACCTGAGGCCCAGCAGCAGTGAACAACTCTTTGCCCACCTTTAAGCGGCACAAATTAGGATCCAAGCGCTGCGCCATGGCCACGCAACTAGCGGCATTATCATAATCCATAGCCACCACTATGCGGGGGCCGTTAACCTTAACTATATTCAAAGCCATTAACCTTTCACCTCAGCAGTTAACATTTATCGCACATAAAAAAATGCCCGAATCACAGATTCAGGCATTTTAACGAATTGTTACCAGAGCTGCCCCTAGCTACTATAAAGTTTACTCGAGCACAATTCGCGCTTTGTTTTTGGCCAGCAAACTTTCACCGATACCTTTTACTTCAATTAATTGTTCAGCCGATGCAAACTCACCATTGGCATTACGCCAATCTACTATAGCCTGAGCTTTTTTCAAACCCACGCCATGGAGCGCATCTGCCAACAACTGTGCATCAGCATGATTAATATCGACCTGTGCATCACTCGCCCAAACCGGCGAAAAAAGCACACAAGCCAAAACAACAACCGATAAAAATTTATTCATAGCAAACATCCTTGTTATTAAACTTCAAACAGAGCCAAAACCTGACTCACAACAAGGATAGCTAACAATAATTGACTTCTGTGTGGGATATAACTGAAATTAATGTCAGCTATATCTCACAAAGCAATGCTTACTTGAGCAGTTTGTTCAGATCTGCTGCACCCCAATGCGGGAAATGCTTGCGAACCAAGGCATTCAGCTCTAGCTCGAACTCACTAACATTCGCGCTTGGCGCAATGACAGCATCGTCTAACGCTGAAGTTACCATGCCCGCAGCAACTGTGACATTGGTTAACCGGTCAATCACTATAAATGCACCAGTGGCCCGATTAGCGGCATAGGCATCAATGACAACCGATTGCTCTAAAACAACATCCGCCAAAGCAATATCATTGAATTGCAGTGAGTCAACAGCTTTTTGCTCCTGAGTATTCACATCAATCTGGTAATTAATGACGTCCAACTTACCGGTGACCAACTTACTGGCAAATTTAAACAGGTACTGATTGCCCGGCTTGGCATCGACTTCAGACATCCACACCAAATGCGCCTGCAAGTGATTAGCTTGCGCAACACCGCTACTGGCCTGCACAAGCATATCGCCGCGACTAATATCGATTTCATCTTCCAAGGTTAATGTTATAGCTTGGCCGACAAACGCCCTTGGCAAATCGCCATCATAAGTAACAATAGATTTAACTTTTGATGATTTGCCAGACGGCAGCGCCATCACTTCATCACCCACGGCAACAACACCCGAGGCTACGCTACCGCAGAAACCACGAAAATCGAGATTAGGTCGATTGACATATTGCACTGATAGGCGGAAGTCATCGACGTTCTTGTCGCCAGTAATCTGTACCGACTCCAAGATCTCCATCAATGTTTGACCGCTGTACCAATCGGCACGCTCACTGCGATTAACAACATTATCGCCGTCGAGCGCTGACATAGGAACATAGTGAATTTTACTCGCATCCATACCGAGTTTGGCGGAAAACTCTTGATAATCAGCCTTAATCTTATCAAAGGCCGATTCGTCAAAGTCGAGTAAATCCATCTTATTGACAGCAACTACTACATGCTTAATGCCCAACAGTGACGCGATATAAGTATGGCGGCGTGTCTGGGTAACGACACCGTAGCGAGCATCGATAAGAATAATGGCCAGATCGCAAGTAGATGCACCGGTAGCCATGTTGCGAGTGTACTGCTCATGCCCAGGGGTGTCGGCGATAATAAATTTGCGCTTAGTGGTGGAAAAGTAGCGGTACGCAACATCGATAGTAATGCCCTGCTCGCGCTCGGCCTGCAAACCGTCGACCAGCAGCGCCAAATCGACCTTCTCACCAGTGGTGCCGTGCTTAGCCGACGCAGACTTAACCGCTTCTAACTGATCTTCATAGATCATTTTAGAGTCGTGCAACAGGCGACCAATAAGCGTACTTTTGCCATCATCGACACTGCCACAGGTCAAAAAGCGCATCAGCTCTTTTTGTTCATGCTGCTTTAAATAGGCATCGATATCTTCGGCGATCAGTTCGGATTGATGTGACATTAAAAGTACCCTTCTTGCTTTTTCTTTTCCATGGAACCGGAGCTATCGCTGTCGATAACCCGCCCTTGACGCTCTGAAGTTGTCGCCAACAGCATTTCCTGAATAATTTCTGGTAACGTAGTGGCTTCGGATTCCACTGCACCGGTCAACGGATAGCAACCCAGCGTACGGAAGCGAACCATTTTTTCTTCAACTTTTTCACCGGGTTCAATCGGCATACGGTCATCATCAACCATAATTTGTACACCATCGCGCTCAACTACTGGGCGCTTGGCGGCAAAATAGAGCGGCACAATAGGGATACCCTCTAGATGGATATACTGCCAAATGTCCAATTCGGTCCAGTTTGACAAAGGGAATACACGAATACTCTCGCCCTTATCGACACGACCATTGTAGATATTCCACAACTCTGGACGCTGATTCTTAGGATCCCAGCGGTGGTTTTTATCACGGAATGAATAGACACGCTCTTTCGCACGTGACTTTTCTTCATCGCGACGAGCCCCGCCAAAGGCTGCATCGAAGCCATGCTTATTCAATGCCTGCTTGAGACCTTCGGTCTTCATCACATCGGTGTGTTTGGCACTACCGTGGGTGAAAGGCCCGATACCCATATCGATACCATCTTGATTGGTGTGAACAATCAGGTCCAGACCCAAATCAGCCACATGTTTGTCGCGAAATTCGATCATCTCGCGAAACTTCCACGTGGTATCCACATGCAATAGCGGGAAAGGCAGCTTACCGGGATAAAAAGCCTTCATCGCCAAGTGCAACATCACAGCGGAGTCTTTACCGACAGAATAAAGCATTACGGGGTTATCAAACTCAGCAGCAACCTCGCGGATAATATGAATACTTTCCGCTTCCAGCTGCTTGAGATGCGTCATATTGTATTGACTGGACATGAGTGGCAGGTACCTAAATCAAGGATAATGTTATTGGGCTAATCTCGCTACACGCCAATTTATAGGGCAAGGCGAAGACTCTGTAACAAAAATGACGGCCCGTGTTAAAACGGCCGCCATTATATGAGAAAACAGTGACTATCTCTATGGCTGCATGCTTATAAGCTTATAGCTTGGTTTCAGAAGAAGATTTTGCCGCAGCCATAACCTGAGTAAACTCGTCTCGCGCCTCTTTGGCACGACTAAATACTCCTAATAGTGTTTCGCCATCGCCAGACTCAATAGCCTCGCGCAAGCGCGCCAAATTATCCGAAAATAAATCCAGCGATTTTAACACGCTACTTTTGTTGGCCAGCATAATATCGTGCCACATACGCGGGTCACTTGATGCAATGCGAGTAAAATCACGAAAACCGCCGGCGGCATAGCGAAAAATATTTTCATTTTCAGCGTCAAATGCCAGCGTATCAACTAGCGAGTAAGCAATAGCATGGGGCAAATGACTAGTCGCTGCCAACACATCATCGTGTTCAGCGACTGACATCATCAATACCTCGGCGCCAGCGGCCTGCCACATAGCCGCAACGAGCTGGAGGTGCTTGTCAGCGGTGTGCTCTAGCGGCGTTATGATTACCCGGTGACGAACGTATAAATTGGGGTTAGCCGCGGTAACACCGCTGCGCTCGGAACCTGCAATAGGATGACCCAGCACTAAATTAGTGGGCATTTGCGCCCAAACATTCTCCGCCGCTGCCAGCACACTACCTTTGACGCTAGCGGCATCAGTCACCGTTACATCACTACCAACCCAATCTTTAACCTGCTGCAATACCGCAGGCACTGAGAGCGTGGGCACAGAAATAAGCACCACATCGCCCGCACACAACTCAGAAGCAATATCGGCGAGCGACGTGTAAGCACGATCAACCACTCCTAGCGCTACTGCTTGCCGACAGGTTTGAGCATCGAGAGCAACACCAATGACCTCGCGGCAGGCTCCGGCTTGCTTAAGGGCTGTAGCCAAGCTGCCCCCTATGAGGCCAATACCAACGACAACTAAACGATTAATCAATATCGACATAAGCTTAGAGCACAGCCCTAGGATAGGACCCCAACACCTTTAACGATGACGCACTAGCACCTATCTCAGCCAATACCGCCGCTACAGACTCTTCTTCTGCGTGGCCATTGAAGTCGATAAAGAAGACGTAATTCCAAGTTCCCGAGGTCGACGGGCGAGTCTCCACTCGCGTCAAATCGATACCGCTGCGATGAAAAGGCTCCAATAACTCGTGTAAAGCACCCGGCTGATTGCGCATTGCCACTACAATCGAGGTTTTATCATCACCACTGGTCGACACCTCTTGCGTGCCGATAATCAAGAAGCGAGTAGAATTGTCGGGCTGATCCTCAATACGGTCCGCTAGCACTTCCAAATCATACAATTCTGAAGCCATGCAGCCTGCAATAGCCGCCGCATTCCACTCACCTTTAATGCGCTTGGCCGCCTCGGCATTACTGCTAACCGCAATACGCTCGGCATTGGGATAATGCGAATCCAACCACTTGCGACACTGCGCCAGCGATTGGGCATGGGAATAAATACGGCTAATACTGTCAGTCTTGGTAACCTTTGAGACCAACAGGTTTTGATGAATTCGCAACTCAACCTCGCCGCATATTTTTATGTTGGACTCCATAAAGTTGTCGAGCGTATGAGTGACCACACCCTCGGTGGAGTTTTCAACCGGCACCACTCCATAGTTTACCGCGCCCGCCTCAACCTCACGAAACACCTCATCGATGGCCGACATCGGTAAACTCACCGCCGAGTGACCAAAATGCTTCAAAGCCGCCTGCTGAGTAAAGGTCCCTTCAGGACCTAAAAAAGCCACCTTAACGGGCTGCTCTAACGCCAAACAAGCCGACATAATTTCACGAAATAGGCGCGCCATCTCTTCGTCATCTAGCGGGCCTTTGTTGCGCTCCATTGCTTTGCGCAATACCTGCGCCTCGCGCTCGGGGCGATAATAAAGAACTGGCTCATCACCCTCGCTGATGTGCGCTTTTTTAATCTCCGCTACTGCCTGAGCGCACTGAGCGCGCTCAGAGATCAGCTTGGCGATATTGGCATCGACCGCATCAATGCGGTCGCGAAGCTCTAGTAATGGCTGCTTTTCAGCGGCTTTTATATCTTTACTCATAACTACTCTTACTCAGCCACATCACTATCGGTGCCACTATCGGTGCCACTTTGAGCGCTCTTTTCAGCATCACTATTAACAGCGCTAGCGTTAGTATCCTCAGCCTCAACTTCGTTATCGGAAGCACCACTACTGACAGTTTCTTCGATCCGCTCCAGGCCAATAAGTAGCTCACTGCCCTTTACCTTGATAAGTCGCACACCCTGAGTGTTACGACTAAGCACAGAAACCTCATCGACACGGGTGCGCACCATAGTGCCCTGATCCGAGATCAACATAATTTCCTCACCATCAAACACCTGCACAGCACCCACTAGAGCACCATTGCGTGCAGAGGTTTGCATGGCAATAACCCCCTGACCGCCGCGACCCTTAGCTGGGAATTCAGTTACTTCGGTACGCTTGCCAAAACCATTCTCACTCACCGTAAGTACACAGCCTAACTCTTGTGGAATAACCATGGAAATAACACTCTGCCCTTCGGCCAAGCGAATACCGCGCACACCACGAGAAGTACGCCCCATAGCGCGCACCGCAGACTCACTAAAGCGAGCAGCCTTACCACTGGAGGCAAACAGAATCACATCGCTGGCACCATCAGTAATGGCGGTATGCACCAGGCGATCGCCATCATCCAAGTCGATCGCACGCAAACCAACACTGCGCTGACGAGCAAACTGCGACAATACTGTCTTTTTCACAGTACCGTTGGCCGTGGCCATAAAGATGTAATGTTCATCGTCGTATTCTTTTACTGGCAGAATCGAGGTAATTCGCTCGCCCTCTTCCAGCGGCAGTAAGTTCACCACTGGGCGACCACGCGCCTGACGACCGGCCACCGGAATTTGATAAACCTTCAACCAGTAAACCTTACCGGCATTGGTAAAGCAGAGAATGGTATCGTGAGTATTGGCGATCAGCAGGTGCTCAACAAAATCTTCATCTTTAACCGCCGTCGCCGACTTGCCCATACCACCACGGCGTTGAGCCTGATAATCCTCTAACGGCTGACTTTTGGCATAGCCGCCATGCGAAATAGTAACCACTCGATCTTCTTCGGTAATCAGATCTTCAACTGTCAAGTCGTGGGTCGAAGCGGTAATTTCGGTACGGCGCTCGTCGCCGTAATCCGCTACCACCTGCTCCAGCTCTTCACGAATAATTTCCATTAAACGCTCAGGATTGGCGAGAATATACAGATACTCAGCAATCAGCTCGAGCTTTTCACCGTATTCGGTCATCAATTTGCTGTGTTCCATACCCGTCAAACGGTGCAGGCGCAATTCCAAGATCGCCTGAGCCTGAGCGGGAGACAGATAATATTTACTGTCGACCACACCAAAGTTGACCGGCAGATTCTCAGGGCGGCAGGCGTCATCACCCGCGCGCTCAAGAAAATGCTGCACCTCACCGATACCCCAACCCTTGGCCATTAATGACTCTTTAGCATCCGCTGGGGATGCCGAGCCTTTAATCATTTCTATCACGGTATCGATGTTGGCAATTGCCACCACTAAGCCTTCCAGAATATGACCACGCTCACGCGCTTTACGCAGCAAGTAAACCGTTCGACGTGTGACTACCTCGCGGCGATGCAGTACGAAATGCTCTAACATCTCTTTCAGGTTCAACTGTTTGGGCTGACCATCGACCAGGGCCACCACATTGATGCCAAACACACCTTGCATCTGGGTCTGGGCATAGAGGTTATTTAACACAACCTCTCCCACTTCGCCGCGCTTTAGCTCAATCACCACGCGCACGTCCTTGGTGGACTCATCGCGCAGTTCGCTAATGCCCTCGATCTTTTTGTCCTTTACCAGCTCGGCGATCTTTTCAATCAAACGCGCCTTGTTAAGCTGGTAAGGCAGTTCAGTGATAATAATGGTTTCTTTGTTGGCCTTATCATTGCGCTCAATATTGGCTCTAGCGCGAACATAAATACGACCCCGCCCAGTGCGATAAGCCTGAATGATGCCAGCGCGACCGTTGATAATAGCGGCCGTAGGGAAATCCGGGCCCGGAATAAATTCCATCAACTCATCAATGGTAATATCAGCGTTATCAATCAGCGCTAAGCAACCCCGCACAACCTCTCCGAGGTTGTGCGGGGGAATGTTAGTGGCCATGCCAACAGCAATACCGGAGGAGCCATTAATCAACAAATTGGGAAGGCGAGCGGGGAGAACCGCTGGGATGTGCTCGGTACCGTCGTAGTTAGGAACGAAGTCGACAGTCTCTTTGTCGAGATCTGCTAACAAATCATGAGCGATTTTGGCCATGCGAATTTCGGTATAACGCATTGCAGCCGCGCGATCGCCATCAACCGAACCAAAGTTACCCTGCCCATCAACCAGCGTGTAGCGCAGCGAAAAAGGCTGCGCCATACGTACAATGGTGTCGTAAACAGCAGTATCTCCGTGCGGGTGATACTTACCGATAACATCACCAACAACACGAGCCGACTTTTTATAGGGTTTATTCCAGTCGTTGTTAAGTTCGCTCATAGCAAACAGCACACGTCTGTGCACGGGTTTAAGACCGTCGCGCACATCTGGCAAGGCGCGCCCTACAATTACGCTCATAGCATAATCAAGGTAGGACTGCTTAAGCTCGTCCTCAATATTGATGGGTAATATTTCTTTCGCTAATTCGCCCATAAGACTACGACTTTCCTTATTATCGTGACCCGATAACAACAACCTATGTAAGCTGCTGCGGGTAAGTATGCAAATTCTGCGCTCAACCTTTTTGGAGGCGCCCAAATTCAGCGATCCTACGCCTATATAATTTTAGACGTGGAAGAACCCGAAATACTACCACAAGATCAGTGCTATAGGCAGCCGACACTGCTCTTATGCCTACGCAAGCGGTATACTCTCAAGCAACCACTGTCACCTTGATAAAGCGCACAAAAAAACCACAACAAGACCGTTATTTGTGCGCACAACCACTAGCGTTAAGCGGAACTGACAAAATGAGCACAATTCAAAACATCGACACATTAATTCATGCCCGCTGGATTGCACCGGTTATCCCTAAAAATCGATTATTTGAACACTGCTCACTCGCCATTAATAACGGCAAAATCATAGCTTTATTACCTAGAGCACAAGCCGAAAAGCAGTACTCAGCGACCGACACCGTTGTGCTGGATGAGCATCTTCTCATTCCCGGGCTCATCAACAGCCACAATCATGCTGCTATGACTTTGCTGCGCGGTTATGCCGACGACCAGCCCTTAAAAACTTGGTTAGAAGAGCACATCTGGCCGGCCGAAAAACAATGGGTTGCGGAAGAATTTGTTAGAGATGGCACCGAGCTTGCCATTGCCGAAATGATTAAAAGCGGCACCACCTGCTTTTCTGACATGTATTTTTTCCCCGAGCAGGCGGCAAGCGTTGCACAAAGTGCCGGCATTCGAGCTCAAATCACCTTTCCTGTATTGGACTTTCCCAGCAACTGGGCAGTAGATGCAGACGATTACATTAACAAAGGTCTGGCCCTGCACGACCAATTTCGAGCATCTGACACTATTCGCATTGGCTTTGGGCCTCACGCGCCTTACACCGTGTCGGATGAACCGTTAAAACGTATCGCCACCCTAGCCAACGAACTGGGTGCACCAATCCAAATTCATTTACACGAAACCGCCTTCGAAGTTGAACAGTCGCTACAGCAACATGGTATGCGCCCTACTGAGCGCCTCCAAAAACTGGGGTTAATGTCTCGCCTAACGCAATGCGTGCACATGACTCAAATCGATGAGACTGATATAGCCATTTTAAAAAACAGCGGTGCCCATGTAGTGCACTGCCCGGAATCCAATCTCAAGCTTGCCAGTGGCTTTTGCCCCGTCGACAAATTGCATAAAGCAGGCATCAATACAGCCCTTGGTACCGACGGCGCCGCCAGTAACAACGACCTCGATCTAATTCAAGAAATGCGTACAGCCGCCCTGCTCGCGAAGGGCGTGGCCGCCGACGCCAGCGCCTGCAGCGCTCACCAAGCTTTGCAAATGGCAACCATTAACGGCGCCTGTGCACTAGGCATAGACGACGTCACCGGCAGTCTTGAGGTCGGTAAAAGCGCCGACATTAGCGCCATTGATTTTTCCGGCATCAACAGCCTTCCGATCTACGATCCAGTATCACAGCTGGTGTATAGCGGCAACGGCCAGCAAGTTAGCCACGTATGGTGCAATGGGAAACCATTACTTCAGGACGGCGAACTGCAAACACTCAATCAACATGACATTAAAATTAAGACTCTAAATTGGGGCCAGCGCATTGGCCGCGAACAGTAAATAAGAGGCAAATATGAGCAACGAAAAAGACTATCAAGGTGCTAATGTCGACGCGGCCGAGGTTGCTAAATTTGAAGCGCTCGCCAGCCGCTGGTGGGATAAAAATAGCGAATTTAAGCCGCTGCATGACATCAATCCGATTCGCGCTAACTATATTGATAGCCGCGCCCCAGTCGCCGAGAAAAAAATATTAGATGTAGGTTGTGGCGGCGGTATTTTAAGCGAATCTCTCGCTCAGCGCGGTGCTGAAATGTGCGGTATCGATATGGGTGAGGCGCCATTAAAAGTAGCGCGTTTGCACGCTCTAGAATCCGGCGTCAACATTAACTATCGCCGCATACCGGTGGAAGACCTCGCCCAAGAGGAAGCCGAACAGTACGACACGGTAACCTGTATGGAAATGCTGGAGCATGTGCCCGATCCAGCCTCAATCATCAGGGCCTGTGCGGCACTCGTTAAACCCGGTGGCCAGCTATTTTTTTCCACCATTAACCGCAACCCCAAGGCCTATGTCTTTGCGATTATAGGCGCGGAATATTTATTAAAAATGCTGCCTAAAGGCACCCATGAATACGCCAAATTCATTCGCCCCTCTGAACTCAGCCAGTGGTTGCGCGAAGCTAATCTAGACCTGCAAGAAATCAGCGGCATGACATACAACCTGCTGACTAAGAAGTACAAAATTGACAACAGCGATGTCAGTGTCAATTACCTTGTACACGCCAGTAAACCCAAATAAAAGGCCGCACGCCATGGCAGACAAATTTCGCGCCGTATTATTCGACTTAGATGGCACATTAATAGACTCTGCGCCTGATTTTATTCCCGCTGTTAATCAGTTGCGCGAAGAGCATCATCTGCCGCCACTGGCTAGCGACTGTATCCGAGCCACCGTGTCGAACGGCGCGCGAGCCTTGGTAAGTCTGGCGCTAAACACAAATGAGAGTGATCACGGCTTCGAAGCTCAGCGGTTACGGCTGTTAGAGCTTTATCGTCAACACTTGGGCGAACACAGCCAGCTATTTCCAGGCATTCAAACCCTGCTGACTCAACTGCAAGAAAAAAATATTCCCTGGGGAATTGCCACCAACAAACCGGAAGAATTCACCACGCCGCTGCTAAAAAAATTGAATATAACACCCGCGGCAGCCTGTGTGATTTGCCCTGACCATGTTAGTGAGCGAAAACCACACCCTGAGTCAATTTTTTTAGGAGCCAAGATATTAGACTGTAACGCCACAGAGATCGTTTACATAGGCGACCATAAGCGCGACATGGATTGCGGCAATCGCGCCGGTGCCACCACCATAGCTGCACTTTACGGTTACATTGAAAGCGGTAACAAGCCCTGCGACTGGCGAGCCAATTACAATATTATAAGCGCAGATGAGATTTGGCCACTTATTGAAAGTAAACTTTAGCTTTTATCAGCTATATTAAACATATCAAAGATAGGCGACGGACCATTATGACCCATTCAGCTCGAGACTACCTTGCCCCCTCAGACATTCTTAATGGACGAGTGATTGCGATCACCGGCGCTGGTGATGGCATTGGCCGTGTGGCAGCTAAAACTTTTGCCGCTTTTGGTGCCACGGTTATTTTAATTGGCCGCACCACACAAAAGCTCGAGCAGGTTTATGACGACATTGAGACCGCCGGTCACCCTAAAGCCGCGATATACCCAATGAACCTTGAGGGCGCGATCAGTAAAGATTACATCGATATGTGCAATGCCATCGATGACGAGTTCGGTCGCCTTGACGGCTTACTCCATAATGCCAGCGAATTAGGCGAGCGCACTCCTATTAGTAATTATAGCGATGACAGCTGGACGCGCGTTATGCAAGTTAATGTCCACGCGCCCTTTTTAATGACTCAAGCATTGCTGCCATTAATGCAACGTGCAGATAGCGCTTCAATTATTTTTACCGGATCCAGCGTCGGATTTTCTGGCCGTGCCTATTGGGGCGCTTACGCCGCATCAAAAGCCGCCACAGAAAACCTAATGCAAACACTGGCAGACGAGCTGGGCGAGACCACCCATGTACGCTGTAACAGTATTAACCCCGGTGCCACCCGCACCAATATGCGGGCCAGCGCCTACCCCGCCGAAAACCCTGCCGATGTCTCTGCACCGGAAACTTTAATGCCTACCTACCTTTATTTAATGGGTGATGATTCCAAGCAAAGTAATGGCCAGCAGTTTAACGCCCAAAGTAAATAGTCACTGTAGTTGAATCTGAATTAAGCATTAAAAAAAGCGAACTATGTGTTCGCCTTTTTTAATGCTTAGACACTGACTATTATCACTGCGCTGCAGCCCTCAGAACAAAGGGTAATCTAACAGCAACCATGTACAGCAGCCGCTGCGAAAATAATACACTTGAGACTAACCCCAGAGCACCCAAATTGCACTCGCATAAGAGGTGCGCAAGCAGCTGTCAGGATTACTCCAAGTCACCACCGGCGAAGCCTTAGTGCCGCCATTAATGAGTATAACTTGTCAAAATCACGCTGAAAATTCAAATAAATAGCGCTATCAATATGGCCAATGTCCCGCTCCCATTCATCGCGCAATTCAAAAAAATCACATCGTTAATACAGAAGTATCGTCTTATCGGCCTTAAAAATCATGATGTCGGTAACCGCATAGAGCGCCTTCCGAGAGCAACATAACACGGAAAATATAGAGTAGTTATTTCAATAAAAGTCAGTAGTAGAATTAACACTGCTAACAAATTAGCGGATATGAAACACTGACTTTGATTAGCCCCTTGGACACCAAGATTGTTCTGAAGCGAGTCAAACCCGCTTTGGCCCATTTACACTTAGCTGACTAATAATCACTGGTAAATAGTGGAGCGTCTGTCACCTCAACATAGAACGATACATCCACCTTCGCCACGCTAATTATTGCCGTTTAAACCTCGCTTTTGAGATGATTTATACTGCTAAGGGAACCGCCAGATCGAGAAGAAGCACTGCCCATTGAGCAGCGACAAGCAACATGACAACAAGCTGGTCCGGGCAAAAAATACGAATCCATCGGCCGCTATCAAGCAGGCCCGCAAGGCCTTAAAGTGCTAACGCTGGAGAACTTTCAGGCGCTGGTGAAAGCAATGCTGTGACGCTTAATACTTAGCTTGGCGGTATAGAAAACCTTAACCACAACGACTTTTACCGGTTAACTACTGCGACCTAAAACTTCACCACAATACAGGGTGATTTAACGGACACTAGGGATGAAATCAACCCAAGAGAAAAAGCTAATAGGTGCGACACAACAACCACCAAAAATACCTGCGCGGCTACACCATGAGCAGGACAAATATCACAGCCCAGAGTTAAAGTTCGGACAATACCTGTTTAACAGCCATGAACTCTTGCTCCACCTCATCAAGAGTAGATTCAATTCCCGCTAACTGTCCTTTGTGGGCGCTATTTTCAATCACCATACACAGGTCTGCCAAAGGCGCGGCACCAATATTACTACTACTGCCCTTAAAGCTATGAGCAGTGATACGTACCATTTCGGCATCCTGCTCATCAAGGGCTTCACGCAACGCCTTAATGCGAATTGCCGCATCAATTAAATAGGTGTCGATTAATACTGGAAACTCATCTTCCATTACATCTTTTAACATGGCCAAAATGTCACCATCTAGGCGCTGTTTACTGCTCATTTCTATCTCCAGCTGTATTCGTTATTATCATTCAATTAACTGTCATTTTCCCACTCAAACAGCGCTTTCACCTCGTTGCCATTGCCTAGGTACTCCAAGCTCTGACACATACCGCGCAGCAGCGGGATTCCTCTGCCGCAATAGCCCTGCATTTTAAGCTCACAAGACTGTATTAGTTGGTGATCAAAACCCTTACCACTGTCGGTGACCGTCAACATCAGTGAGCCACCATTATCACCAGTTTTATGATCTAGACCAAACCGTACAAAACCCTGATCAACTTTATTCAGCCGCTCTTGACGCAAACTGTAATACTGGCCAAAACCATCTGCAGTATTCTTCAAACAGGAATCTAAATCCAGCACTCCGTGTTCAAGCGCATTATTATAGAGTTCAGACAAAATGGTATAAAGCTCACCGCTGTGACTGCTCAAGCCCGGCACCTCAACCAAAATATTTAGCAACAGCGGCAGCGGATCAAAGAAACGAAAACTGGCCGGTTTTACTTCAAACTGCAGACTCCACTCCATTAAGCCGGTGCCGCGACTAGCATTGAAATCGACAGACTTGGAAAGGATGTTTTCCGGTAACTCCATACGGATTTCAATCAGCGAGAGATCGTCATCTTTCTCACCCTCACCGATAAACGCCTGTACTTTGCCCAAAACATCCTGAAAAAGCGCTTCTGGCTTAACGCAGTCCCTAAAGACTTGCACAAGGCGCTCCTCACCAAACATATCGCCATCAACACTGCGCGCCTCGTGAATACCATCCGACCACATATAAAAACGATCATCGCACGCCAACTCAAAGTTCAGGCAGTCATCCTTAAAACTTTTGCTGTCCAGCACCCCCAATGGCAAGTGGGTAGAGCGCACCGATTCAACCTCACCGCTAGCGGCACGATAGAGAAAGCACTCCGGCAGGCCGCCATTCCATACTTTCATAGTGCCCTTGTGAAAATTCATATCAATAATAGTGGCGCAGCAAAAAACCCCGACAGGCAGTATTGTTTTAAGTTTGTTATTAATCTCGCGCAAAATGTCTGTCATCGCGAAGCCCTTGTGGGCCATGCCATAAAAGGTACTCGCCAAGGGCATAGCACCAATCGCGGCGGGCAGACCGTGTCCGGTAAAATCACCCAATAACACCATCATACTGCCGGATGGGCGCATAGCCGCCAATAGTACATCGCCGTTAAATACTGCCAGAGGTGAAAGAAAATATTTAACGTTGCTAGCGTCTAAACAGCCACTATGAGCGATATTATCGAACACCTGCTTGGCGACAGTCTGTTCCTGCAATAGATGTTCGTTGTGTAATATGATCTGATCGCGCTGCTCCAGCATGGTGCCATGCATTTCGCGCATTCGATTCAATGCTTTAATCTTGGCCTGCAAAATAACCCGATTGTAGGGTTTTGAAAGAAAATCGTCGCCACCTGCGTCTAAACACTGCACTAAAGATTCGGTATCGGTCAGTGAGGTAAGAAAAATAATGGGGACTAGCTGTTCACCAGCCAGTGCTTTAATTTGCCGGGCGGCACCAAAGCCGTCGAGCTTAGGCATAAGCGCATCGAGTAGGACAATATCGGGGGATTCTTGAACAAATAGCGCCACCGCTTCAATGCCATCTTTGGCACTAATTACCCGATGACCTTCCTTGCGAACAATGGTCTCCAATATGAGACGATCGGTACTCGTATCGTCAGCGACCAGTATAGTCAGACCTCTGTCGTCATGCATATTGACTCAATGGCCTCGATTAAGAGAAAGATAGAGCCACACATAAATACTGTGACAAAAAGTACAAACTGTTGCCAACATAAACATCACCGAAGTTTAAGCGCTGGGCTATCTGGCCCGGCGCCAAAAAACCACACACAGTATTACTGAATGATGAAGAGTTGCTCAAAATTAGAAATAGTCAGAATTTTCTTAACATCGGGGCTGCAATTCACAATCTCAATATTTGAAGTATCGCCGCCGGCATGGTCGCGCAACAACAGCAACATGCCCAACGCCGAACTGTCAAGATAAGTGGTCTCGTTCATATCCACGCAGTAGGCCGATGGTGACTTATCAACTGCCTCATAGGCATTGCGAAATTCTTGGTGGGCACTAAAATCAAACCGACCTTGAATGCGAATCGTTAGTTGCTCGCCGCCTGCGCCCACGTTAGAAGTAATTGCCATTATCCTGCCTCTTTGTATTGACTACTTGTCTGTTTTAAAGAAGTTAAGCTTTTGGCCGCCCCGCTCTTAATGCCTTTGTCTTACCGCTAAGTTTCAGCAACAGGTTGAATCGAGCTAAATCCGTTACAACTCGCGGTACAAATATTACCAAAGAGTCATTGCTGAAAAGAATGACGCCACCAATAACTCTTTGATAAGCATAGACCAAAAACGTTTTATAATATCTTAGTGAATGATAGATTTCCACAATAACCATTGCACTTAGAATAGATAAAGAGCCAGCTGAAACTATTGCATAGCCAAACGGGTAACCATGACGCCCCTACAAACATTAACTATGATTCAACAATACCAGATTCAATACCGCTATGAACCCGGTTTCTTTGTGCGATATATTCTGACGCTTGAACAAGACCATATATCGGGAGCCTTAACGCCACTCTCGCAATAAATGTTCACTAACGTCGCTGATATTGCTGATATTGCTGATATTGCTGATATTGCTGATATTGCTGATATTG
>CAWVSV010000055.1:0-16176 GCA_963933095.1 uncultured Cellvibrionales bacterium | reverse complement strand
CAGCGATTGCTTTGATCTGTGCGTTCAGACGGCTCTTATGACGAGCGGCTTTATTCTTATGAATAATGCCCTTGTCAGCGATGCGGTCAAGAATTGGTACCGCAGCAGTTAGTGCTGCATTGGCTTCGTCTGCGTTACCTGCGTCGATAGCCGCAATTACCTTTTTCAGGCAAGTGCGCACCATGGAGCGCAGGCTGGCGTTGTGCTTGCGCGACTTTTCGTTTTGACGTGCGCGTTTTTTAGCTTGAGGTGAATTGGCCACCGTATTGCTCCTGTATTTGGACTGAAAATATTTATTTTAAAGAGAATCTAAAAAAATAGTTAAGTTTTAGCGCTTAATCTAAGGGTCTAAAACTTGGACGCGGTATTATGCGGTTTTGCAGATTAATGTCAACGTTTGTGCGCGAATGTCGTGCTATTACTTTGTTCTCTGAGCGGGCAACTCAATACAAAAAATGACGCCGCTTTCATCTTGGCGGTTTTGGGCTTGAACGCGGCCGCCGTGAAAGAGTGCTATTAAGCGCACAATATGCAAACCAAGTCCCATGTGTGGGCTGCTAGCGCTGTTCTTGTTGTGGTAGGTGATATTTCCGCGCACCGATACGAGTGAGTCAAATAGCTGTTCGCGCATCTTGTCTGGTAACAGTGGGCCGTCATTGCTAATGCTGAGGAGTATATTGTCGCCTCGGCGCTGTAATCGGTATTCAATGTTGCCCTCCGGCGGGCAGAAATCACTGGCATTGTCGCTGAGCTTGTCCAATAGCTGCACCAGCAACTCGGGCGCACCGTTTAAAGCATAATCAGCGGGCGCAATGTCCAACTGCAATGGCTGCGGATAAATATCGCCATAGGCCGCAATCAGCTGCCGCAGTAACTCGGCCAAATCGAATACTTCGCGCCCGGCGCTTTGAATGCTGCTCTCCACGCGACTGGCTGCGCTCATGGCCGATATTAACTTACTTAGGCGCTCACTGCCGTTGCGAGCGCGCAACAAGAAGGTACAGGCTTTGTCGTTTAACGGTTCATGCTCTAAATTGTCGAGCGATGAACGCACCACCGCTAGCGGCGTGCGCAATTCGTGCGACAGTTTGCTGGCGAGTGTTTTTAAATAATGGGTGTGGCCCTCTAGCCGCTGCAGTAATTCGTGATAATTTCGCGATAAATCACCTATTTCATCGGCGGCCTTAAACGATGGCCAGTGATCTTGTCGTTGCAGTAATTGGCCGTCATCGGCGACTGCCATAGCGGCGGCATACCCCAATCGGCGTATGCGCCAAGACAACCAGCTGGCGTAAAACAACAAGGTCAAGCTGACCAACATTGTGGTGATAAAACTGTATTGTATTAGACGAAGAAAAGCATTGCCGGTCAATTTTAGCAGGTGCTCACTGCTCTGTTCGGCGATCAAAACACCCAGCAATTGTTGATCGTGGATGATGGCAACATTGCTGCGACCTATTTGGCCGGTTGCCGATGGATACCACAGGTGATTGCTGCTGCCGGAGATGGCGAGATCGATATCGTCGCCCTCAACGCGGCCCAGTAAGTTTTTGGGGGGTAAGGTTTCATTGCTCTGTGCCAGTGCTAGTCGATAAACTTGCAGTGTTAACCATGATGGCTGCTCGCCGCTAACGGCTGTATTGTTATCTTGCAGTGAGCCTGCTCGAGCGAGCGACCAGTGCTCGGGATTGATAACTTCAAGTTGCAGTGAGGGCCGTTGGAATACCTGCAGTGCTTTTTCAATAGGGGCCAGGTTATAGGTTAATGTGGCCGCTGAATACTGACTGTGATGAGTTCCCATGCGTCGGTTGGAATTGCCGTTGCCACCGACTATCTGCAGCCCAAATCCATATGTACTAAACGCCAGTGGCAGTTGCAATTCTACCGTGTAGCCATGCTCTTGTTCGTGCCAGACACCCTCAATGTGATTTTCTCGCAGTGCTTGCCCTTGAACATCGCGGTAGTGCGCTAGCAGTGAGCCGGGGGCGCTGGTGGCCAGAGTGTAATCGATACTGCTGCCGTCGGCGTAACCTCGGCTGAGCAATAAATGATCGCCACTGGCTAGCTGGCCGCTACCGGGGTGATGGTAGTCGATGAGCGGTGTTTGAACGTCAACAAATAAATACAATTGATCGAGAAATTTAGCGGCACGAATACTGCCGGAGAATTGACTGGGTGAATGTCCGGCAGCGCTAAATTTTTGGCTGGGCAGTTTAAGGCCGCGCCAATCGTCGATATAGCCGTCGACAATTAACGGCTGCTCGACGTTATGGGCATAGAGAGTGGGTATGTTGTTGCGCCCGCGATCCCGACCGAACAGTGCAGGCTCTGCGGCGAGTCGGGCGGCGACAGCATTGGCGGTGGCATCAAGCGCCGCCAATTGGCCATGTTGAAGGGCCGAACTGACTTCTTTAACGTATTGGCAGCCGGCCCAAGGCAAACTTAAGCTGAGCAGACTGAGAAGAGCCAGCTGTTTACGCAGCTTCATTTAAGGTCCAGCGATAGGCCATGAAAATATAGGGGGCGCAGTTTGCATATTTTTATGCATTTCATACGGTATCGCTATCGTTCCAGCGATACCCCATGCCATAGGCTGTTTGAATGCAGTTAAAGGCATTGTCTTGCTGCGAGAATTTTTTGCGAATGCGTTTTATGTGAGAGGTGATAGTGTTGTCATCGAGCACTACATTGGCGGCATCCATTAGTTGCTGGCGGTTTTTAACATGGCCTGGGTGTTTGGCCAGCGCGTGCACTATCCACAACTCGGTTAAGGTCAAATCAATAGTTTGCTGGTGCCAGTGAACAGCCATACGCTCTAGGTTGAGCTTAAGCGGGCCGCGCTCCAGCACCTGCTCATGTTGTTGCGGCTGGCGCAAAGCGTCAATGCGACGCAGCAGGGCATGCACTCGCGCCAACATATGGGCTTGGCTAATGTCTTTGGTGAGATAGTCGTCGGCCCCTAGGCGCAGGCCCGAGATAACATCCAGCTCGTCATCGCGGGCGGTAAGAAAGACAATCGGCAGTTCTGGCGCCATGGACCGCAGCTCACGACAGAGCTCAAAGCCACCCTCAATATCGTCGCCAAGGCCAACATCAATGACTGCTAAATCGGGCAGTCGTTGCTGAAACGCGACAAGGGCTGAGGGTCGGTCGAGGTAGTGGCTTACCTGATAACCCTGACGGCAAAAAGCATCACGATAGTTGTCGGCAATGGCTTGTTCGTCTTCAACAATAACAATGTGGCGGGGCATGGGCGATCCTTTTGACTAAAAGCGATATTAGCTATTCGCTAAGCAAAAATACAGACCTGCGAGCGAGTTGTCATAATTGATCATATTTTAAAATTGCTGACCTCTGCTTATGTGCAGTGGTCAGTAATACTTAGCCTATACGCTAGTAGATGTATAGTTATTGTTGCAACGGCTTGTCGTTAACCCTCAGAGTTCACTGCTTGGCATTAGTGCTGTATCGCAGGGGGCGTGACAAGCCGCATGTTTGCACCGGTCGTAGATTGGCTAGTGGTCGCGCTGAGTATAAATTTGAGCGCTAGCTGGCTTTTTCGCCAAAAAATAAACCGGTAATAATACCGGTAAGCAGGGCGAGTCACATTAAACTGGATGTGTTGATTTATTAACTTTTGTGGTCATGGTGTGGCCGAAGTCTCGGTGGTGGACAACTCATTTTTTTGGCGCATCAATTGTGACGGTTCGCGCTGCAGTTTGCCGCGCTGGTCAAGTAGGGCGTAGCGATAGTCTTTATCGTGAACGGCAAAGCCTTCGGCCTGTTGGTTAATACTGGCGTAGCGCTTATTTAAGCGCTCAAGTTTTTCAGAGAGCTGTGCTAGGGGAAGTTGTCGGTCAAAGAACAGCGCAATTAAACGCTCGCATTCACATGCAATGGCTAGGTATTGATTACCCATTTCACGGTGACTTTCAAAATTAACAAAGGTTTGCATACCACCGAGTAATGCCGCTCTCAGAGCTGAAAATGCTCCTAGCCATTGGCAGCATTGCGGTAGTAGAGTCGATACATGAGTAAAAAAACAGAAACGAGAATTAAGTTAAAAATAATAATTGGAAGGCCGCAAAGTACATGATAATGGCTGCGCCGATTAGAGGCCTGAAAGTGTGTGTTTAAGCGCAAGCGCTCTAGCACTTCCAGTGTGTAGGGTATAGTTTCAGTCTGCATATTAAATATTGTAATCCATTAAAATAGACCAGCCGCGTACGTTCTGCCCGTAAAGGCCTTTGACTCCCAAGCTAAAGCTGTCCATAGCCCACTGGTGTTGGCTAATATCAAACACCATTGAGGCGCCGAGCTCGCCATATTCATTAAATCCCAGTGCGTGCCTATCGCCACCGACAAAACTGTTACCACTAATGTGCACTATGCCGCTAAGGGGGTAGCTAAACAGGCTAATTCCGAGCGCTTTTTTAATGTTGATGCGCACCGCGGCGGAATCGATCTGCTCATCAAAAGATCGCAGTTGGCTGCTTTCGCGAAAAGTCTTTACTGTTGATAGGGCGTAGATCAGACGACTGTCAACGTTGTAGTCACCAAATTTATGTTTATGATCCAGCATCAAGGCGCCGCTTAAAGTGCCCGCTTGGCTCTTCCAGTTGGTGATGGCATTGTTATCGAAGGCGGGTTTTAACGTTTCATTGTTAAGCTCTCCATAAAACTTGGTGTTATTATGAAATCGTGCCACGCCTAAATCTAAGGTCGGTACCAAAGTCCAGTGCTTGTTGAGCGGAACTTCGACACCGCCTCCAAAAGTAACGCTGGCGCCTTCCCAGCTGGGTTTAAAAGACCCGCCCCAAGGAGTCACTATGGCGCTCTGATGAACTGTCATATAGCCCATATTGACACGTGAAATAATACTCCAGTCGTGCTCGGCTAATTTGTAATGATGTTGAATCGGAATTTTTGAAGCTCTAATGGTGGGGTTATTGAGCGCGTCGACGTGGTAGGTTGCCGACTCTACGCTTGGGTCGACAATCATATTGGTCAAAAAGGCCTCCCCCGCACCCAGTTGGCTGGGCGGGTTAATAATCTGCTGCTCGTTTAAAGCCCCTTTTTGTTGGCTGCTTATTGCCGCTGCCATCGAGTTAACCGAAGGCAGTATGAGTAGCCAGATGAAAAGGTTTGTATTAGTAATGCGCATAGCGATGCAGGTCAACTTTGTAAAACGATACGTCCATTGTCGGACATTATTACTAATTATAGGTGAGTATTAAGAGAAAGTTTTACAGCGAGATTATGGCGACAAATCATAGCTCGCCAGCATAAATATACCGCCTGGGGTTAGGGCAGCTGTAATACCAAGCTGCGATCATCGGCATTAATTGCAAAGTGAAAGCGTGCCAAAATATCCAGCCCAAGCAGGGCATCAAAACCATGGCTTGCGCCTTCGGACAATACCACGAGTTCTTTGTTGTTGACGCTGAGTTCAAAATTTTCACCCAAGGCCAACGTATCGATTTTTACAATGTCCGCCTGATAATTACCG
This sequence comes from uncultured Cellvibrionales bacterium, assembly GCA_963933095.1. Lineage (GTDB taxonomy): Bacteria > Pseudomonadota > Gammaproteobacteria > Pseudomonadales > Cellvibrionaceae > UBA1124. Next base: position 10,667 of record CAWVSV010000055.1, on the reverse strand, counting down.
CCAGCGGTTTGTAGTAACACTCGTTGGTCGGTGAACGCATGCGCTAGATTTTGCTGGGCAAAGGCATGGCTGATCGCCGAAATCGAAGCGCCGGTATCGACTAAAAAGGTTAATTGCTCGCCTGCAATCATGCCGGTTAATAGATACTGATTGGTGTTGCGGTTCAAAGGCACGACTAATGTGCCGCTAGAGATTTGTATGTTCGGTTCCATACTCGCCAATAATTGTTCGGCATCATCAAAAAAAGCCGGCGCAGTTCGAGCCAGCAGAGCGTGGTAGCGAGCGATATCGAGCTGTTCTTCGGAATGCGCCAACTGCGCCAACCACCAGTGCGCTTGGCTGTCATCGGGTTTTTGCTGTAAATATTGTAAAGTGACCTCGGTAAAGGTAACGGCACTTTGTTCGCGCTGCTGCCACCATTGGCTAAGAGTCTGTTTCACGTTAGTAAGTGCCCGATCCGACCGTTCGAGGTTGTTCTCATCCATCGCGTAGGCCAGCAGCCAGAGCGCGGCTTGCACGCTGTCTCCTGCGTCACGGAGCTGTCGAGCAAGCTCAGCCTTAGCCTTGGGCTCATGGGCCCAGGCACTGCTATTGTCAGCGATTAGCTCTAATAACGTACCGACGGCTAATTCGCGACCGCCTTGATAATGCCATCGCTGAATACAGGCCTGCATTATTGCTGGCGATAACTCTACTGGGTACTGGCATTCGATGGGTTTTTGACTTGTGTCTGTGGTGTTATCTGCCACGGTTTGATCGATTTGACGGCTAGCCTGGTTGCTTTGCTTGGCGGCTTGCAACTGGGTGTTAGGGCTGTCTGCTGGCACCTTGACACCAAAGAGGTAGCCACCGAGCGCGCCAATAAAAAAGGTCAACGCATAATTAAGGGCTTTTGTTGTCACTATCTAAACACTCCCGCAAAATTTATAATCTAGCCACAGTATTATTAATTATTTAACACCCGGTAGGAATGGCTATGAATGAAAAAGCAATATATGAGAACAATCCGCTGCATGGGTTGAAGCTTGAAATCCTATTGGCGGAACTGGTCGACCACTATGGTTGGGAGATTCTCTATGCCTATTTGAATCTTAAGTGCTTCGATAAAAATCCCAGTGTTGAGTCGAGTTTAAAATTTTTACGCAAGACCTCGTGGGCCCAAGAAAAGGTCGATGCATTTTATATGTATCAGTTTAAAAGTTTACCTAGAGCCAGTAATGCGCAGTTTGAGCTGCCGCCGCGCGATCGCATCGTGCCCGCGGGGGATACACCCGGTGAGCCAGCGGAACTGAGTTTTGAGGATGCCGAGCAGCTTAAGGCTAAGCGCGCCAGAAAAGCCAAAGAGCGTGATGAGGCCAAGCGTTCGGGTGGGGGTGGTAATAGAGGGGTAGCAGGGCGGTCGCGGAGTTATTCTCATTCCGCACCGACGCAGCGAGATGATGATCCCTGGGGGCTTAAAAAGAAGCAGCCGGAGCAGAAACAAGAGCAGAAATCAGAAGAGAAACAAGGGCAGAAGTCAGAGCGTGACCCGAATCCTTGGGGCAATTGATTGGTGCATTTCTAGGTCAATGAAGCTATTTTCCTTTAGTTTCGTTGAATTTGTACTCGGTCAGTTACGTATGAGTATACGCGCCTTCTCTGCGTGCAAATTCGCCTCGCTAGAGGAAAATCCGCTCTCGCGGTCGCTGCTGTTTATCTTGGTGCCTGCGGCGAGTGCGGCATATTGTCGTAAGCTCCACCGTTGTTTGCTCTAAATCCCGCCCAAAACCCAAAAGCCCCGCTAGTTTGCGCTAGCGGGGCTTTTGGGTTTTGGGCGACTCTACAGGAATAATTACAGACCTTTATAGCCGCTATTGTTTATTGAAGGGGCTTGTTTAAAACAACTTTTACAGACTTTCTGTCGATTTTAGTAATGGTGAATGAGGCGTACCTATCTTTAACGGAGGTTTGTCCGTACTTATCCCATTTGTAGCGAACTATATCTTGTGTCCGGTAGCGCTTGGTTTTTTCTCCATCGGTTTCAGTCCAGGCTAGTCGAACGGCATTATCGTCAATTGAGTGAATTTTGAACTGTTTTTTAAACGTGAGGCCAAAATCAATTTCTTGTTCAATAATTTCGGGTACAGGTCCGCGCATACCACTTGATTCTCCTGAAATCGATGGATAATACATATAGCTGCTGTATGACTTCATGTAGTGGGAGTCTTTAGAGGACTCCCATAGTAGGCAATAGAGCACTGGGGTTTCTTCGATACCCGTCGCGCCATCTTTTAATATGATGCACCACTCAACGGGGTCGTGTCCTAGCTCTACTCCAGAGTTATTCTTGGAGTAATAATTTACTCTCGCGATGGGTAGGTTCACAGCGTAGGCTTGATAACCTGCTTTTATTATTAAATCACTGCCGTAGGCCGTTTTAGTCTGTACTGTTTTTTTAACTAATCCAGTTCTTTTGTGCTCAAAGCCGTACTCAATGAGTGGGTCGCCTATCTTTTTGATGCCTTCGTAAATGTGCAGTGAATCCAGGTTTTTGTTAACACCAGATGACCCTAACCAGGAGGCTGGGGCGGGTTCTTGTATACCTTTGTAGGGGGTGGCACAACCACCTAATAAAAGCGTAAGAATACTGGGTAGCGCTAATAACAGCCTGTTAAACGGTATTGTCAGGGGCATGCTTAATACATCCTGTATATTGATCTGTAAAACGGAAAAGTGAATGAGTGGTGTTTTCTGCAGGCTATTACTGCTCTTCAAGAATGAGTGAGTACTTTCCGTAGCTCCACTTCACTATGTAAGCGTATGTTTTACCTGCTTCGGTGTTTACTTCTAAAGGAGGGAGATCGCTTATCAAGAATCCGTATGGCCCAATGCTTAAGCTCATGGGTCCTGCTGGTCTTTCCCAGATCAATCGGTTGATATCTCGGCCGGCACCTACACCGAGCTCTCCAATAATATTGTTTCCGTCAGAAATGGTAGCTGCAGTTGCTTGTGCGTTATCTTCTTTTTTTCTCTCTACTATGATTAGTGAGTGGCCGTCTTGTAGGTCGTTAATATTTCCTAGTGGGGCTTGCTGAACGGTGTTACTGGCTAAGCAGCCAAATAGACTAAATGATAAGGCCAGAAGTATTATTTTTTCATTGAATAACTCATTGTGTAGGTGTTTATGGAATTATTATTTGATTTCCGCCGGAGTATAGCATCTGTGTATTTTGATGGGCTCGAGGCGCAACTTTGACAAAACTAGGGACGGTTTTTAGGTGACGCATAAAAAAGCCCCGCTAGTGCAAACTAGCGGGGCTTTTTTTAGATCGGACGCTTAAGAAGAATTACTTCTTCTTTTTAGCGGCTGCTCTTTCTTTCTCTTTGGCAATCACATCGTCAGCTACATTTTTAGGGCATGCTGAGTAGTGTGCGAATAGCATAGAGAACTGGCCGCGGCCAGAAGTCATGGTGCGCAGGCTACCGATGTAACCGAACATCTCTGAAAGAGGTACGTCGGCTTTAATGCGAACACCAGTAACGCCAGCTTCTTGACCAGAGATCATGCCACGACGACGGTTCAGGTCACCAATAACATCACCAACGTGATCTTCAGGTGTGAACACATCTACAGCCATAATTGGCTCTAGCAGCTGTGCGCCGGCCTTGGGCATGGTCTGACGGAAAGCGCCTTTAGCAGCGATTTCAAAAGCAACCGCAGAGGAGTCAACGGCGTGGAAGCCACCATCCTGTAGGTCGATCTCAACGTCCAGTACCGGGAAACCGGCCAGAGGACCCGCAGCCATCATAAATTTGAAGCCCTTCTCAATCGCTGGGAAGAATTCCTTAGGTACGTTACCGCCGACAACAGAAGTGGTAAAGGTGAAGCCAGAGTTAGCTTCGCCTGGTTTCATGGTGTAGTCGATCTTACCGAACTGACCAGAACCACCCGACTGCTTCTTGTGGGTGTAGCTGTCTTCGATTTCCTGAGTGATGGTCTCGCGGTATGCAACCTGCGGAGCACCTACTTCCAGTTCAACGCCGTAAGTACGCTTCAGAATGTCGACTTTAATGTCCAAGTGCAGCTCGCCCATACCTTTAAGGATGGTCTCGCCAGAATCTTCGTCGGTTTCAACACGGAAAGAAGGATCTTCTTGGACCATCTTACCAATCGCTACGCCCATTTTTTCAGTGGAGCCTTTATCTTTCGGAGATACAGCAATCGAGATTACTGGCTGCGGGAAGATCATTGGTTCCAGCGTACATTCGTGCTTGGGATCGCAAATAGTGTGGCCGGTCTGAACGTTCTTCATGCCCACAATAGCAATAATGTCGCCGGCTTGAGCTGAGCTAAGCTCGTTGCGCTCATCCGCTTGCATTTCAACCATGCGGCCAACGCGTTCGGTTTTGCCGGTATAAGAGTTAAGGATGGTGTCACCCTTATTCAGCGTACCGGAGTAAATGCGAACGAAGGTTAGGGCGCCGAAGCGGTCGTCCATGATTTTAAAGGCCAGTGCGCGGAAAGGCTCATCAACAGAAACCAGAGCGAATTCGCCGTTTGGCTCGCCTTCATCGTCGGTCAATGGCTGCGGATCAACTTCAGTTGGGTTCGGCAGGTAGTCAACAACGGCGTCCAGCAACAGCTGCATGCCTTTGTTCTTAAAGGCAGAGCCACAGTAAGTTGGGAAGAAGTCCAGTTTGCGAGTACCAGTGCGGATGCAACGCTTGATGTCGTCCATAGCAGGCTCGTTGCCTTCTAAGTACATTTCCATCAGATCGTCGTCCTGTTCAACAGCCATCTCGATCAGCTGCTCGCGGTACATCTCAACTTCGTCAACCATATCGGCTGGAATTTCAACGATGTCGTAGTTCTCTGGCTCGCCGGAATCGTCCCAAATGAAAGCCTTGCGGCTTAGCAGGTCAACTACGCCAACAAAATCGTCTTCGATGCCGATAGGTAGAACCATAATCAGTGGTACAGCGCCGAGTACTTTCTTAACCTGGTCGGTAACGCGCAGGAATTCAGCGCCCATACGATCGAGTTTGTTGATAAAGATAATACGCGCAACTTCAGATTCATTGGCATAGCGCCAGTTGGTCTCTGATTGGGGTTCTACGCCGCCAGAGCCACAGAATACACCGATGCCGCCATCGAGAACCTTCAGTGAGCGGTAAACTTCAACCGTGAAGTCAACGTGCCCAGGGGTATCAATTACGTTAAAGCGATGATCTTTCCAGAAGCAGCTGACAGCTGCAGATTGAATGGTAATTCCGCGCTCAGCTTCCTGTTCCATAAAGTCAGTAGTGGATTCACCTTCGTGAACCTCACCGATTTTGTGGATTTCACCGGTAAGCTTAAGAATACGCTCTGTAGTGGTGGTCTTGCCCGCATCAACGTGCGCGAAAATACCGATGTTTCTATATAAGGATAAGTCTGTCATTGCATCACTCGTTGAGTCGGGGCCACTACCAATATTCACCAGAATGATCAGTAAAATAGCCAAAAAAAACAGGTCAAAATTCAGCGCGTGATTATACAGAATTTTAGCGCAAGGGTAGAGCTAAATTTAACCAGTACTGGGGGAGTAAGATCATCTATGCCGCTTTCAAGGTGTTACGGCTGTTTCAGAAGTTCCCAATTTGGCCTCTAATTGCCAGTGGGCTGGTACTTTTGCCTGTTGGCGCTTCCCTCAACACCGCTAAGGGCTTTATATTACTACCACTATCATTGGTATATAAACCAATGCGCTCGGATTTGGCTTTATTGCGGATAATTGCGATCACCGGTCAGATCCCATAAAAAATATAATAATAGAGAGCACAAACATGAAACTTCCTTATTTAAAGCTGGTGTTTGCGGCCAGTATTACAGCCGCATCGGTTGTATCCATGCACGCGCAGGCCTACGACTGTTCTGACTTGCCCGCATGGAAATCTGGCGTTACGCAAACGGGCAGCCAAAAAGTACAGCATCAAAACCATGCTTTTGAAGCTAAATGGTGGACTCAAAAAGAGGAGCCGAGTCAAGCTAATAGCTGGGGTGTCTGGCGGCATCTAGGGGCGTGCCTAAATAATCACATCAAAGATAGTGACAGCGACGGCACAATGGACCACTTAGATAACTGCCCAAATACCGTCAACCCAAATCAGGCCGACAGCGATGCTGATGGTGTCGGCGATGTCTGTGACGCCATAATAGGGGGCGACATTGATGCTGATGGGGTGTCTGACAATCTTGATAATTGCCCGCATGTTGCCAATTCAAATCAAGCTGATACTGACGGCGACGGCATGGGCGATGCCTGCGATGCAGATCAAATTGATGGATTTAAAACCGTCGGTTATTTTCCATCATGGGCGGGTTCAGTCGGTGATATCCAATTCAGCAAACTTACTCACATAAACTACTCATTTGTCTTACCAACTAGCAGTGGTGGTTTAGGCCCAGTTGACGGTGTTGCTAGGTTGCAGAAGCTGGTCTCCTCGGCACACGGTTATGGTGTTAAGGTCGGTATTGCTATCGGTGGTTGGAACGGCGGTGATGACAGTGCCTTTGAGGCGCTGGCAGCTAATAGCGTGACTCGCACCTTTTTTGTTAACAACCTTATGGCACTGGTCAAACAGTACAATCTCGACGGTGTGGATATGGACTGGGAGTACCCAGATCCGGGTGAGTCGGGCAACAATTACACCCTGATGATGACCGAGTTGGGGGAGGCCCTTCATGCTAAGGGTAAATTTTTGTCGGCCGCTGTTGTTGGCCACGGTTACACGGGCGGTGGCGTACAGGATTCGGTCTTTGAGGTGGTCGATTTTTTAAACCTAATGGCCTACGACCAAAACAATGGTAATCACTCATCAATCGCCTACGCTCAAACGTCGATCGACTACTGGGTTGCTCAGCGCGGTTTACCTAAAGCTAAGGCTGTATTAGGTGTGCCTTTTTATGCCCGCCCTAGTTGGGCTGCTTATAAAAAAATCACCGCCAGCAACAAAACTCTGTCATGTGCCGATACCGATGGCAGCAACTACTATAACGGTATACCCACTATTCGCACCAAGACCGAAATGGCCATGGCTCAGGCGGGCGGTATTATGAACTGGGAATTGAGCCAAGACAGCGGTTCTGCTAATTCATTGCTTACTGCCAAGTGGGAAGTGGTTAACGGTCTGCCGCGCAGTTATGACTGCGGTGATTCATCCAGTTCCAGCAGTTCGTCTTCGAGTAGTTCGAGCGCCAGTAGTTCGTCTTCCAGCAGTTCAAGCTCCAGTAGTTCCTCTTCGAGCTCCTCTAGTTCTTCAAGTTCTAGCGGTGGTGAGGTTGTCGAATGCGACAGTAAGAATATTGATGCGGCGGTTTATGGCATTTATCCTAACTGGCCCCAATCGAACTGGAATGGTGACTTTGATCATGCCAATGGCGGCGACCGTCTCAATAACAATGGCGCTCTGTGGAACGCCAATTGGTGGACAAAATCTGAGCCTAAAGCGGGCGATGCCAGCTGGACCAAACTCTGTATTACTCAGTAATGTCCTAATCAGGCCCGTTTGTTAAACACAAAAGCCCCCGTCAGCTTTATGCTGCGGGGGCTTTTTTATGCCGGTGGCGATGGCTAAATATTTGCGGTTAGTGGTCTTTCAATAAAGCCTATATTCACGTTGCATCGATGTTGTTAAATAGCTGTTGCCACAATTAGTGTGATTATTGAAAGTGTTACAGCTGTTTCAGAAATTCCCATTTGGGCCGGTAATTATACGCGAGTAGTGACTTTGGCGTGTTGGCGCTTCCCTCAACACCGTTAAGGGTTTTATATTAGAGCCATTGGTATTGGCGTATAGATCACTGCGCCTGAATTTGGTTTTATTTGAATTGATAAATACAGATCAAATCACCCTAAATAATCATAATAATAGCGAGAACACCTATGAAGCTCCCTTTTTCTAAGTTGGCCTTAGCGGCCAGTATTACCGCGGTATCCGCTCTATCTATGCAGGCGCAGGCTTATGATTGTGCCGACTTACCGGTATGGCAATCTGGCGTTACGCAAACTGGCTCAGACAAAGTTCAGTATCAAAACGATGCTTATCAAGCCAATTGGTGGACTCAAAACGAAGCACCGTCAACAACCGGTGGTACTGGTGTGTGGAAGCATTTGGGCGAGTGTGACCCAGTGGGGCCTATCGATAGCGACAATGATGGTATCGAAGATTACCTCGATAACTGCCCAACTAACGTAAACCCATCTCAGGCCGATAGCGATAACGACGGCCTCGGCGATGCCTGCGACTCAACTGATGGCCCAGATGCTGATATCGACGGTATTGTCGACAGTCTTGATAATTGCCCTGTTGTTGCCAACCCCAATCAAACCGATACAGACGACGACGGTGAAGGCGACGCCTGCGATGCCGATCAAATTAATGCATTTAAAACCGTGGGTTACTTTCCATCATGGCAGGGCTCTGTCGATGAAATTCAGTTCAGCAAACTTACCCACATTAACTACTCATTTGTTCTGCCCACCAATAGCGGCGGCTTAGGCCCAGTACCAAGAGCGCCCACGCTGGAGGCTTTGGTCTCTGCGGCGCACAATTACGGCGTTAAAGTGGGTATTGCCATCGGTGGCTGGAACGACGGCGACGACACGGCATTTGAAATATTGGCGGCCAATAGCGATACTCGCACTGCCTTCGTTAATAATTTGATGGCTATGGTTGAGCAGTACGATCTCGACGGCGTTGATATGGACTGGGAATATCCTGATCCAGGTACCTCGGGTGATAACTTCACATTAATGATGACCGAGCTGGCAACAGCATTGCACGCAGAAGGTAAATTCTTGTCGGCGGCAGTGGTTGGTCTTGGTTATACTGGCGGCGGCGTTCAGGAATCAGTCTTTGATGTGGTCGACTTCTTGAATTTGATGGCCTACGACCAAAACAATGGCAATCACTCTACAATTGCTTTCGCGCAAAGTTCAATCGATTATTGGGTGACTCAGCGCGGCTTGCCTAAAGCTAAGGCCGTATTAGGTGTGCCTTTTTACGCGCGCCCTAGCTGGGGTAAATACAAAGACATCACGGCTAGTAACCCAGAGTTTTCGTGTGTCGACTTCGATGGCAGCGGTTACTACAACGGTATCCCCACAATCCGCACCAAGACCGAAATGGCCTTAGCCCAGACAGGCGGAATTATGAACTGGGAGTTGACTCAGGACAGTACCTCGGCCAACTCACTGCTCAACGCCAAGTGGGAAGTGATAAACGGTGTGCCGGCCAGCTACGATTGTGGCGATGGCTATGTTACCCCCCCTTTAAGTAGTTCTAGCAGTTCTAGCAGTTCTTCTAGCTCTTCTAGTTCCTCAAGCAGTTCTTCTAGCTCTAGCAGTAGCTCTTCAAGTTCTTCTAGCAGTAGCTCTTCAAGTTCTTCTAGCAGTAGCTCTTCAAGTTCTTCTAGCAGCAGCTCTTCAGGCTCTAGCGGTTCTTCTTTTGCGGTTGACAATGACTTCAATGGCGACGGTATTGCCGATATGTTCTGGCGCAATACCGACGGCACTGCCGAGATTGCTATCGCTAACAGTAACGGCACTATTGATCGTACTGAGAATCTGAATAACAAGTCGACTGATTGGACAGCTCAGCAGGGTGATTTCAATGGCGATGGCGCGGTTGATACGCTCTGGCGCGACAGCATGACAGGCGCGGTTAAAGTGGCCATTAGCAATGCTAACGGCAATCAAGCGGCTGTTCATAACATGGCGGCTAAAGGCCGTGCTTGGCAGGCTCAAATCGGTGATTTTAACGCCGATGGTCGTGACGACATTCTATGGCGCAAGCCATCAGTAGGTACCGTTGCCATAGGCATCAGCGATGCCAATGGTGATCAGGCCCGCCTCGAGTCCTTCTTCGATAAGGGTGCTGCCTGGGAAGCGTTCGTCGGTGACTTTAACGGTGACGGCGGTGACGATATGTTGTGGCGTCGCGGTACTGACGGCTCATCAAAAATTGTTTTCACTAACATGCAGGGTACTCAAGAGTCTGTAGTCAATGCAGTGCCGTTCAAGCGTTTCACCGCTTGGGATGTTCAAGTGGCTGATTTTAACGGTGACGGGCGTGACGATATATTCTGGCGCAAAAGCGATGATGGCACAGTTAAAGTGGGCATCACTGGTGCTGACGGCAAGCAAGCCTCATCGGTAAGTCACTTCGCCAAGTTTAACGCTTGGACTGCAGATCTAGCCGATTTTAATGGTGATGGTAACCATGACATTTTGTGGCGTAAACCTGCTGATGGCACCGTGAAAGTTGCCATCAGTGGCGAAGTTATTATTGGTGATACAGATGAAGTTTTCGGCGCTGTCGCCCTTGTTTCAGGCGCGCAGGTTCGTGTTGAGAATTTGCCCGCTAAATTCTCTGCTTGGACTCAGCAGCTAGAAGACTTTAACGGTGATGGTCGTGCCGACGTCTTGTGGCATAAGCCGGCTAATGGCGACGTTGAACTCTCTATTAGCAATGCGCAGGGTAATCAGCAGAGTCTGAATATGATGGCGTCTAAAACATCAGGCTGGTCTCTCGTAGACTAAGGCGCAATCTTAGCCAATGAAAAGCCCGTGTCTTTATATAAGGCGCGGGTTTTTTTATGGCTATGTCTGCATAACCTGTTGCGAATGCAAACTTATCGCCTCAGT
>CAWVSV010000054.1:0-16841 GCA_963933095.1 uncultured Cellvibrionales bacterium | reverse complement strand
ATCGGGCGGCTCATCCCACACCCCCAGCTTTATGAGCGCCTTGAGCAGCGCCTGAGAATAAGCATAATTAAAGGACTCTTCTACTCAGGCGAATCGGGCGGCTCATCCCACACCCCCAGCTTTATGAGCGCCTTGAGCAGCGCCTGAAAATAAGCGCGATTGAAGGTTTGTTATGCCAGCGCGACTCAGTCGATATTTCAAGTCAGGTAAGTATTTAAAAAAATTGGCCCTAGCCGTCTGATAAGGCTGATTCTGCTCGATTTTATGCCGCTTCCATATGCACACCTAGCCACTCTCGACTAGGCCAAGGTAAACTTGAGGGGCGCTAATATGACACAGCACCGCCAGAAAAATCGTCTGATAATTAATAGCGTCCATATTTACCGCTGTTTTTTATTATTAACAAATCAGAGCGCGCTCGACACTATTAATAGTCAAATATTATCAGCACCAAAAAGAGCTATTAAATGCTGCATAGATTTAATAATGACAAGCTTTACAGAGAACCAATAACCCGGCTATGAAAAATTTCATAGCCATAATGATAAATTGAAAAAAGTTTTCTCATCGCTAAAAAAATGAAAAATTTACTAGCGATAAAAATTGCTAGGGAATTTTAATGCTGCCAAGAAAAACCTAGATTTTTATATTGTGCACAAAATTTAAACGCTTTTAAACGTTAGCCAAGCCACTGCGATCGAAAAAAACCACTGATTAAAAATTACCTAATAGCAAAAAAAATATTACTGCAATTTTTCTAGCCAAAAGACATATACCGGCAGTTAACCGCAGGCAACTAATAGCATCAGGGCGGGGTAATCCAATAGCGTTTATCCGCCGTGTTCAGCGTGCTCGGAAGAAAGGGATTATCAATCTTAATGTAATTACTATTAATCCAGCTCTCCAGTGGAAACAAGTGGCGAGTTACCGGGTGTGTTTTTAAATGTTCATCAAAACTGCCATCGCTAATCGCCAATTCGAGGCCCACCTGTAGCCGGCGAGCCAAGACCTGATTGCTCTTGTTAACAAACAAAAACATCGGAAAGGGGTAGTAGAGAATGGTATCGGTATAGAGCTCCAGCCCAGAATAGAGTTCCTGTCTAGCCTCTACTTCGGAAAAACCTTCGTGTACCCCACGCGGAAAGGCATCACAACGGCGCCCCACTACTTTACGAAACATATTCTCATATACGCTACTTGGCTGCACAGATAGGCCCGCCGACAGCATAATATCGGTATCGGGCCAATGGGCGCCCTGACAAAATGTTAAATTTTTGAGGCCCTTTAAATCTCTTGCCTTTGCCAGCAGAGGACGACGACTTTTATGCATGGCGAAAACCCTGAACCCCAACAGGCCTTTTACCAGCGGAATCGGAATGGCGCGCAGGGCCCGCTCACGCTCAATACTGGTTCCGGCCCAGTAAATGTCAATCAAACGCCCAGCCCGCAACTCCTCCAGTGCTCGCAATTGCACCATATAAGGCGCCATAGTAAGTTCTATTAACGGCATTTTTTTTCCATCGACCGCTGATTTCGACAGAGCCAACTCAATTAAGCTGCGAAAATAGTCGTGCGAAGCATCAAATTCTGATTGCGGCGCTTGAATACGCACAGAGCCTTGCTCCGCCGACGCACACAGACAGACCGCATAAAGCAATAAAATGATACTAAGAAGAGAACGTTTTATAACCATATATTCAGTACCGGCAGGTAGAACTGTACCTTTAAGACTAGCAGTTAAAAATGACTCTTCTCTGAACAAAACGAGAACCAAGGAAATATAGTTAGCTATGCCGTTATAGCTTATCTACAGCAGCATTCTCTGACAGTAATATTCTAGTCAACTACCGGCTCGCAAATCTCATCTAGGCCAATCAAAAAAAGTATTCAAGGCTCAGCGAGGCATAATCATCATCATTAAATTGATAGACGGGATCTAATTCTCTATCACTGTGAAACAGGCGTACATCAACGGTAAGTTTCCATACATCTCCTAAACGGCGACTACCCTCAATAATAGCGCTGTAGCTGTCGCTATAATTCAGTGCTTGAGAATAGCCAACGAGTAAATCCGTACTTTGAATGTCGTTGAAGGTAAAACGTGCACCAACAAAAATATCCCGCTCCGAGGGTGTCGGCGCCTGATCGTTGCGACTATCGCGGCTAACTTCACTGAGTAAGCCCATATCTACCACGCTGTTGCCAATACCAACCCAAGTGTATTCAAAACCGGCTGTTACGGCGCCAAAATCATGCACCGAGTCATCACGGCGAATCGCCTCCAACTTCCAAAGCCAGTCGCCGACGGTGGCCTGTACATCTATACCCAGCTGACTGATTTGATCGTAATAGGGGCGTAATACTATCTGTCCATCAGCACTGGCACTAGACACCAGATGCGGGTCTCGATTAGTACCCAAAAAATAAGACACACCTATATCGAACACATCGATGGCATGGCTGTAGCGCAGTGAATAATCGATATGCTTTTGTTCGCGGCTGTGTTGATAAAAAACCGCATCAGTTTCAATCGGCAGTAGACCACTTAAATGGGCGTCGGCACTGGGAAAAGTGCGCTCGCGAAAGCCAGGCAACACAAAAGCGTCCAGCACGCCCCAATCTTGAATAGTAGTAAATTGCAGCAGCGGCTGACCCAGCTTTTGCTCACCATCGACCGATTCAACCAAATCGGTTTGATTGATTATATCCACCAAATGATTGGATTCAGTGACCCCCCAATAAACCTTGCCTATACCGGCACGAAACTCCCAAGTGTCGCCCACATGCAACCACAGCGCCTCGCGAATATCGCCATGACTGCGCTCATTATCAGCATCATCAATACGGCCAAACAGCTTTAGAGTAAAGGCATCGTCACCTGAGCTTGAGGCCCAATAAAATTCCGGTTCCAATAACAGCGAATTCTGAAACGAATTATCATCAAAAAATAGTCGACCCTGAGCGCCAACGCGACCAGATACTTCAACCGCTTGTAGGACTGACGAAAAAAATATGCTGAGCGATATAAATAAATATTTAAACATTCTCTCTACTTCGCAATTAGTTTTAATAAACAAAGAGCGAGGGTTTTTGTGCGAGATCAAGGAAGGACTTTGCACAATAAGGAAGTGTACGCTAAGTACATGACCGAATAGCATTACCCTGACGAAGATATTCGTGCAAAAATACCGCTCTATATTAACAACGTAATGTGCGTATGTAGTCGCATAATACTGCAGTTAGCGTCAGCAGAACCTCTTTCGACCCCATACATTTAGCCGCACCGGTTATACCCTGAAAAGAGCTAATAATAAAACCTGCGGCCACATCGGTATCAACATCTGCCCGCACGCAGCCATTATTTTGACCATTTTTTAATGAGTTTGAAATAGTCTCAGACCAGTGCGTATAAATGCCGCACAAGCGCGCTTTAAAACCTTCATCTAGACCCGACATTTCCTGCGACAAATTATTTACTGGGCAACCCAAGCTAATTTCTTCATCCGTGGCGTGTTCACAGATACGCATCAATACGCTGCAGTTAGCCTCAATGGGATCGCTTTCAGCATTGAGTACTGTAATCAGCTCTTTAGTATGCTCGAATAAAATTTCTTCGACGATGGCATAACCGAGTGATTTTTTATTGGGAAAATGATGGTAGAGAGCCCCCTTTGCCAACTGAGTCTTTTGCAGGACGGCATCAATCCGCATGCCCTGAAAACCATGCTGATACATCTCTTCAAAGCCCGCTTGCAATATGCGCTCGCGTGTTTTTTCGGCCTTGCGTTCTCTCATACTCTATTTCTACCTAATTGTATGGTTTCGCAATTGATAATACAAAAAACGCGAAGTTTAACCGATGCCAATCTACTTAGCGCGCTGCAAGCTATTCTTGCTAAAATCACGAGCCGTTAAACCTACATTAAACTGGTAGTCTGTCCAAATTAAGTCGGTGCGTTTACCATTTTGATGATTATTCATAGACGCTTTCATCGGCCGCCAATACTTGCCTAGATACTGTTTGAAATCTGCATTTTTTAAGGTCTTCAACAAGCTTCCTTTGCGATCATAAAAGTCAGTTTTAAGCACGCGATACTCTGCTTTATCGATCCACACATCGCGATATTTATAACCCGACTTTTTATACAGAGGAAAATTCCTTACCACAAAGCTATCTAGGCCATCGACCACTTCGTCGCGTAAATACTGATACTGGTATTTATCTAATTCAAATGAGGTCAAATCTTCAAAGGCGTATTCGCTGCCCATAAATGGCCCTGATTTATTGCTCGATGAAATTCGCTTAACTCGCTTCAGGGCCGGTAGATAAAGCCACTGCTCATCGGCAGTTAGCGAGTGAGTAAAAGATAAAAAAGCAGTGCCTTTGACGTCGCGTGGCTGATCAAAAATAGTCAGACTTTTATCGCCATCACCATCGACCTCTAGCGATTTCAAACGCAGCTGACGACTGCTACTAGCGCCATGTTTGTTGGCTAAATGCATTGACATCTCAGCGCTAGAATCGCTCCAACCGCTGTCGCGGCGCTCGGCCTCGGCGGCAATATTCAAACCTATTTCTTGCGCCTGCGCATCAATCGGTTCTGCCGAAAAACCGCCTGTAGTCGCGCACATAAAACTTAAAGTCAGTAATACTCTTTTGAAAAAAAACATTTTTATATCTCTAGTTATTTTAACTTCCAGCCTGCTTAACAGTGCCAGTGGCGCGGCTAGGGAGGTTTAAGGGTACTGCTTTTTTCGAGTCCAGCGCCATTAACAATGGCGGTAGTAGTAGAAAATCAACAATCAACGCCACCGTAATGGTAATCGCGGTTAGCATGCCCATATCGGCATTCATTTTAAAAGTCGAGAACACCAGCACCATAAATCCGGCTACTAGCACCAATGTTGTCACCAGTAGCGCTTGGCCAACATGGGTAAAGGCATAACGAACGGCTTCAGCCGAGTCATAACCCTTTTCTCGACGAGCACGCAAATATTTACTGAGAAAATGCACCGTATCATCCACCACAATACCCAAGGTCATGCCCGCCACTATGGATACCGACATGCCAATCTGACCATCCACTAAGCCCCAGATACCAAAGGCAATACCCGCTGGCACCAAGTTAGGCACTAAGCTAATTAAGCCTATTTTTAGTGAACGCAGCGCCACCACCAAAATCATAGAGATCGCAAACAGCGCCAAAATAGTACCCAGCACTAAGGCGTTAGCATTGCGATGACCAATATGGGCAAACATTAAATTAGTACTGGCCGCCGCCGCGTCAAGCTCAGGCGCATTAGTTTGTAACCACTGCCCCCATTCGCGTTCCAGATTCAACACTTGATTGGAACTCATATCGGTCATAGTCACAGTCAAGCGGGTAAATGACTTGGAGACATCGATTTGATTATTGAGATCTAAACCATAGGGCAAAGACATTTCGTATAGCAGTAAATACTGGGCAGCGAGATCTCGCGCCTCTGGCAATTTGTACCAGTTGATGTCATCGCCATGCATATTTTGGTTCAGGCGTTTCATGGTATCGGTCAAAGTAAAAATATGACGGACTTCATCGAAGCCTTCTAGGTAGCGAACAAACTCATCCAATTTAGCCAAAAATAGCGGTTCAGCAATAGACCCATCGCCGGCATTTTTTAAACCCAGTGAATACTCAATGGTATAAGTACTGACCAGATGCTCTGAGGCATAATCGGTGGCCTGGCGAAAGTCCATGCTCTTATCGAAGTACTTCACAAATTCATCGTTGATTTCATTGCGCGGCACAAACGTGATAAATACCACTGCCACCATCAGCGAGCCCCACAGCAGAGGCCTGCGGCGAGAGATAACCAACTCACTGAGCTTATCGGTCCAAGCCGCGTGGCCATCGACAACCTGCTTAACTTGCACCGGTAAAATCATAATCAGTGCCGGCAGCAAGGTAACCGATAAAATAAAGGCAGTCATTACCCCCATCGCGACGATATTACCGAGGTGAGCCAGCGGCGGCACTTCGGAGAAGTTCATACTTAAAAAACCCAGCGCGGTGGTGACCGAAGTGATAAATATCGGCAGTATATTAATGCGCAGGCTTTCCACCATGGCGACCTGTTTGGTCTGGCCATGGCGCATACCCCAGAAAAAGCTCACCAGAAGATGCACGCAATCAGCGACGGCCATAGTCAGAATAATAGTCGGCGCCGAGATAGTCATACCGGTAAGCTCGTAACCGCCCCAACCGAATAGCCCCATAGCCATCAATATCGACATAAATATCACCAACACCGAGGCGATGGTGCCACTAACACTGCGCAGCAATAAACCTATAGCGACTATTACTAGCATAAACATTAGCGGTATTAAGGTTGCCATATCTTTCTGTGCGCTTTCACCAAAGGCATTGTTGAACATTACCAAGCCACTTAATTTGACATCCAGATTGGGGTCGCGCTGGCGTAACTGTGCGGCTAATTCACGAGCAAAAGCGGCCACTTCTGGCACTTCTGTCAGCGCAATACCTGGCAATTGAATGTTGATATTGACACCACTAACACGGCCATCAACGCTCAACAGACGCTGTTTTAACTGCGGTTCACTATGGGCTACAGCGGCAATATAGGCGAGGTCTTCGGCGCTAAGTTGTGCGGGGAATGGCACCAAGTCTTCAACCTCGAGATCATCCTCAATCGCGCGGGTATGTTGAAAATTAGTAACTGAATCAACTCGATTAGAAAAAGGGGTTTGCCACGCTTCTTCGGTTAACCACGCGATACTTTTAAGCGTTTCAGACGTGAAAATAGTGCCCTGCTTGGGCGTGAGAATAAACATAACATTGTCAGATTTATCATAAGTATTCTGCAGTGTTTCAAACGCTTGTAACTGCGGATTTTCCTCGGCAAAAAAGGCTCGATAGTCATTGGTAAAAGCCAAATAGCCGATTCCGCGGGCGGCAAAGCCGACGGTCAGCAAGGTCAGTAAAATGATTAACCAGCGAAAGCGGATTACACCTTCGGCATAGCGAGTTAACATAACTCTCTCCATCAGCTATCGCTTAATACGAAAGCTTGCAATTAAAAGCAGCTCACAGACCAACTGGTCGGTAGGCTCGAATTAAACAACAGACCAACTAGTCTGTCAATAATTTTGCCCGCTAACCAAAGCTCAGTTATAGACTATGATCTGAAGAGACCGCTTCAATTTGCGCGAGAACTTTATGCCATCGCTGCCGCTATTATCACTCTGCCTACTGTGCGCTCTAATTGCTGCCTCGCCCACGGTCAGGTCCGATCCCCACACTAATACTCAACAAAATGAAATAGAGATATTGGTAATGCAAGATGTGCTGCAAGACCTGCCAAATTTTTTACAGGGGCAGTCTATTGCAGGTATTAATCATTTCGACCGCCCGGCAACCAGACGCGACCTAGTGGACGATGTATTGCTGCGTCAAGCTCTAGCGATTGGCCTAAAGCTCAACACACACAAGCCTGTACCCAAAATAAAAATCACGCCTTGGTGGGGCGCCAGCTACAATTACTTAATTAGCAACCTTAAACTCGGACAATACAGCGTTTTTAGCCCTACCCTGTGGCGTGAAGACTTTAATAGGCCCGCATCAACCGCAGCAAGTACTATCGACCCACAAAACAACTTGTACATGACTGCTGCAACGCTGCGTTACGGCGAAATTGAAGCGGGCTTATAGATGAATCATGCTAACCCTAAATTTCAGCAGCAGGGCAATAAAATTAATCTTGCCAATCTGCGGGCAGTCTCCAGTTCGCAGTGGCGACCATACTGGCAAGCTCTGGCACAACTGCCGCTAAAGTATGTTTACGATGAAGTTAATGGCTATGATGATGCATTAAGAAAATAATTATATATGAGCCTAATATTTGAAATCTGATAACAAAAAAGACTTGTAGCCGCTTGTTAGTAAGAAGGTCAGAGTGAATAAATTGAGTTTAACCGCCCAGCTCAATTGTTTTTAATAGGGCGGCAATTATGGAACATATTATGAAAAAAATACTAATCCTTCTACCAATGATTATGGCCTTAACTGCATGTGGCGATCCATCGGTTGCAGATATGGTAGCAGATGAATCTTTGCTGAAAAAGACCATGAATAAATGTTCAAAAATGTCTTTACAAGAATTAAGCGATTCTGAGCTTTGTCGTAACGCCTCTAAAGCAAATATAGAACGTATGAAAAAATCAGTCATTAAGGCGGTAAAATAACTTAGCGGTGATGGTAACTGAGCAAGTCAGGTCAAGGGTGTAAAATAATACAATGGTCATAATTGCAATGATCTATTTTTCTTATGTCTAATGGCCTGCATTATTTAAAATAAATTGATTTTGTTATCTGTTAATTAGAAAGGCGAACTATTAAAAATAGCACTGTTAGCTACTTTAATTTATATACCATCGATTAAATCGATATATCCTTTCTAATTATTCACAAATTGGACGTACACGAAGATTATAAAGCTCGCTCTAATAAATAAAGATAGCCTTAAAAAATGAAGGATATATTGGCAACCCTGTTGAAATATGCACAGTACCTATATCGATAACCGTGCGTCGAATCCACATGTAGTAATGGCACCAAGCTCTACTTGGTTGGCGTCAGGATGACTCGGGTTAAGTAGATAATTGTAAATCACCCAGTACAGCCGAACTTGGCACCTGAAGTACTAGAGACTCGCTGCTTTCTACCCACGCATCTCCCACGGCCTTAACAGATGACGCTAGCGATGGTTTAAACCAGTCGGAGGACACCCCTTCGAGGGCTATATGCTGGACCAATGAATCATCAAAAGTAACTGCCATTTTATAAAAGCTGTTCAACACCTTTGAATTCCCTATGTTAACCAACAACTCCATAGCTGACTGGGCCAAACTGGTGCCAAGATAAACGACACGAATTCCCTTGCTATTCCAGCGGCCGCCATACTGGTGCGAGCCTTTCGCCGATATCATTTCTTCCGGTGACGTCGAGTATTTTGGGACCGCCAAACGCCAGCCTGTCAGGATCAACTGAATACATCATGACGAAGGCGACCAATAAGATCTTCCACATCACGCGCGCCCATTTCAATGCTTGCATGATAAAAGGGGGACTCACCACTTCAAATGTCCAGCGGAGTTCGTAGCCAGGCAACTGCCACATCATCATCGCCCTGCATTAGCTCAATAGCGGTATATTTTAGACCCGCTAAGCGTACAACTCTGTCAGATTCGTCCGAGTGAAGTACACCTTCCTGTTTACGCCGGTTCAGCGTAGAAGGTGGTATGCATAGCACCTGAGCAACCTCTTTCTGAGTTACTCCAAAGCCTTTTTCGATTCGCTCTACTACGAAGAATTTCAGGCCCGCTTTAACACGGGCAATCATGATGGCACGATCGAAGTTTCGTACTCCTGTCACCTCGATTACTAAAGGCGTAGGACTTTTTTCACCCTCGATAGGGGCTTCTGACCCATAGACCTTACGGTAATGCTAAAGATTGAGGCAGGGGTTATTAAAGCCAATGTCGCCCCTTTGGCAGACCTTAAACCTGCAAAACATAATAAAATAACAATCAGCCTTTACTGGCGCGCAAATCTCGCGATCTAAACCCTGCCAGCAAGAGTGCGCCGAAATACGCCAATAGCCCCGCTATTACTAACACCGCCAACGCACTGCCGCGCTGCCACCAG
Source organism: uncultured Cellvibrionales bacterium (assembly GCA_963933095.1). GTDB lineage: Bacteria > Pseudomonadota > Gammaproteobacteria > Pseudomonadales > Cellvibrionaceae > UBA1124. Next base: position 7,137 of record CAWVSV010000054.1, on the reverse strand, counting down.
AGCCAGTCGACCCAGCCGGTTAGATAACTTAAGCCCACTAATAAAACTGCCGCCATAGCTCCACAGGCCAACACCAAGCGCAACCAATGCTGCCCCCACCCAGCGAGAGGATTAAAGACCTTTTGCTTACACAGACCGCGATACAGCAAGCCGGCATTTAAATAGGCCGACACACTAGTGGCAAGCGCCAAACCAACATGACCAATATTAAAGTAAAAATACAGCGGCAGTACAAAAGCCAAATTCAGCAGCATGTTCGCTGCCATGGCGATAATCCCAATACGCACCGGCGTTTTCATATCTTGGCGAGCATAAAAGCCTGGCGCCAAAACTTTAATCAGCATAAAAGCGGTTAGACCTAGGGCATAGGCACGCAAACTTAAGCCGCTCATCAGCACCGTATGGGCATCGGTTTTACCGTATTGAAACAGCGTAAATAAAATGGGCTCGGCCAGAATAATCAGCGCCACACTCGAGGGCAGCGCAATCAACAGAATCATCCGCAGCGCCCAGTCGAGGGTTTTACTAAAGTGCTCGCGACTCTCGCCCGCATGCAGGCGCGACAAGCTCGGCAGTATCACGGTGGCAATAGCAATACCAAAAACCCCCAGCGGCAACTCAGCCAGGCGATCAGAATAGTAGAGCCAAGATACCGAACCGGTCGGCAGAAAGGACGCTAACACAGTATCTAGCAGCAGGTTAATTTGGCTGACAGAGACCCCAAACAAGGCAGGCACCATAAGCGTCAATATCTGTTTTACGCCCTTGTCTTGCCAGTCGATTTTGGGCGACGGTAGCAGATGGATATGTTTTAAAAACGGCAGCTGAAACAACAACTGCACCACACCGGCCGCCAACACACCCCAAGCTAGAGCAAATACTGGCTGTTCGAAATGCGGTGCGGCAAATAGGGCCGCACATATTAATGACGCATTCAATAGCACCGGCGTGACCGCTGGCACAGCAAAACGGTCGTAACTGTTGAGAATGGCACCGGCAAAACCGGTCAGGGAGATCAGCATCAAGTAGGGAAAAGTGATTCGGATCATCTCAGAAGCAAGCACAAACTTTTCAGTTTGATCTATAAAACCCGGTGCGAATATCATAGCGACCACCGGCGCCCCCACAACAGCCAAAACGGTCACTAGCAGCAACACTGAGCCAAGGCAGCCCGCTACTCGATCAAGCAGGTCCTTGACCGCGGCATGCGATCCGTTCTGTCGATACTCCGACAACACCGGTACAAAGGCCTGAGCAAAAGCGCCCTCAGCAAATAAGCGGCGGAAAAAATTGGGGATTTTAAAGGCGACAAAAAAAGCATCGGCACCGGCCTCGGCGCCAAGCACTCGGGCAAAAATGACATCTCGTGCTAAACCCAGCACGCGTGAGAGCATGGTCATGGTGCTAACAATAAAACTGGAACGCAGCAGACCATTGGTTTTTTTGGCGGCGCTAGGGGGTTGAGCGGCAGACATGCCTTTACCTATGAATATGCATTGAGCGCTAAGTTTACACTAACGCTTGATAAAAATAGCCGACACGCAACTGAAAATCTAAGTAATCATAGATACGGCGAGCTAAGCCCTCGACGTCAATACTGCGGAAAAATATGAGTCGAAATATCGAATATGCGAACGTCAGGGCTAAAAATAACATCTGCGACTATAATAAAAATTTATCTTAACGTCGGTGATCAACGCTATTAGCTCATACATCACGTTCACTAGCGTGGCCAGCATATAGCCCCATTCAAGCAATAGGCCGCTGCACCACAGCCAATACCAGCTTAATGTGCTATTTAACAAATAAAGTCACCATTGCCGTCTTGCGCTGGGCCCGATCGGGGGGCATAAATAATCATAAGCGCTGCCATATTGAGAAACTGGATAAGGTCAATAATGCACTATCGGCCAATCACTCAGCTACCTACATCTGAACTAATACCGCGATGCATCATTGCTCTTGGTTCCCTCTTCAGCAGCAAATTTTTTGCCCTTTGAGTCTTGCCCAGGCATGGACCGTGACATTAATAAACACGCTACAACAGCTAGACGCACTGATCATATAAATTACTGAATAAACCTCACCAGTTTATTACACTTAGTTATTTTTACTGCCAACAGGCTAAATTTTTTGTCTGATCCAGAGTCTTTATAGCCAAAAACTCTCGCCTAGCGTTTCGTTATTGCAAAACATGATAGATTTGCCCTTTCACCTCCGTCTAGATCAACACTACTCTTAAAGGAACAAGCAAGTTGGCAGAACTCTTGCCAAATACCAGGCGATAAGGATATTCATTTATGGAAGTTACGAATACCCGACAAACCGAGTCAACTAAGATCACGCCCGATAATAGCAGTTTCTACTTAACCAAAAAAATCACTCTTAGCCAAAAATTTATTATCGGTTTTTCAGTGCCTCTGCTATTAATTTTAGGGCTGGCTACAGCTAATTATCAAAGTACTCAGTTGCTCATTGAAACCAATAAGTGGGTGCAACACACTCAACAGATAATCGCCAGGGGCCACCTGTTAGAAAAGTTGATACTGACCATGGAAACCGGCGAGCGGGGCTTTCTGATAACTGGCAAGGACAGTTTTTTACAGCCCTTTATCGATGCTAAAAAGGAATTAACCCGCGAATTGAAGATGACCCGGACATTGGTGATAGATAACCCCGAACAGATACAGAATCTTACTGAAATAGAGCGTAAAACCGAGAAATGGCTATTGCAGGCAGCCAACCCAGAAATAGCCCAAAGACGCAAAGTCGAGTTAAATAGTAATCGCCCCAGCCATATCGAAAACCTACTGAAACAAAAAAATGGAAAAAACATTATTGAGTCAATACGCATTAATGTGATGCAATTGGATAACTTGCTGATTAAGACAAAAAACCAGCGCACAACCGATCTGTTGATCTCAATTCTAAAAGATATAATCGACCAAGAAACCGGTACGCGCAGTTTTTTAATCACCGGGGAGGAGCAATTTCTTGAACCCTATACCCTTGGTAAATATAATCTCAAGCGGCATATAAAACAGCTTAAGTCACTGCTTGTCAATGTTCCAAACAAGGGTGAGATCACACCGATAATTGTGAGTATAGAGACCCTCTCTCAGCGCTGGCTGAGCGAAATCGCCAAACCAAAAATTGCTCAGCGCCGCCAGTTGAGTCTAGGTGGCACTACTATGGCCGATATCGTCCGTTTGATTGAAAACGAAACTGGCAAGAAATTAATCGAAGATATTCAATTCGATCTGAAACACTTTATCGATATTGAGAAAGAAAATATTAAGGTGCGCTCGCAACAGGCCGCAGCCGCCGCCAACACCACCTTGTTACAAACAGTATTCGGCTCACTGCTGGCCATCATAGCGGCCTTTGCCGCAGGCTATTATCTGCTAAAGACAATTACCCTTTCTCTCACCAATCTCAGTAATGGCACCCGCAGGGTGGCCAAAGGTGACTTTAGCCAGTTGTTAGCGGTGCAGAATAACGACGAGATAGGCGAGTTGGCCAAAGCCTTTAACCATATGATCGCCAAACTGAAAGTCTCTACAGAGGCGATACTTCGTAGTCGCGACGAACTAAAAGAACAGGCCTCCATTCTCAGCCAGCAAAACCAAGAGATCGAGATCACCAACGCCGACCTTTTAATGATGCAGGCGGAACTGGAACAAAAAGCCCTCGATCTTGCATTGATCAGTCAGTACAAATCGAATTTTCTGGCTACTATGAGCCATGAAATTCGCACCCCCATGAACGGCGTACTAGGGATGCTAGGCCTGCTACTAAAAGCTAAACTCAATAACGAGCAACGGCGCAAAGCTAAAATCGCCTATGGCAGTGCTGAGTCACTGCTCAGTATTATCAATGATATTCTCGATTTCTCGAAGATTGAGGCGGGCAAACTGGAACTTGAACTTATCAACTTTAATCTGCGCACATTAATTGAAAAACTCACCGAGAGTATGGCACCCAAGATCCAAGAGAAAGGCCTAGAAATAGTCCTCGATATTGTCGCCATCGATCTCGATATGGTCGTCGGCGACCCCGGCCGTATCCGTCAAGTTCTGACCAATCTAATCGGCAATGCAATGAAATTTACTGAGACTGGAGAAATCATCATCCGTGCCAGCCTCGAAACCTGTGGTAAAAACACACTGAGATTCAATTGTCAGGTGCATGATACCGGCATTGGTATTCGCCCAGAGCAGCAGAGTACATTGTTTGACACCTTCACCCAAATAGACGCTTCTACCACTCGTAAATACGGCGGCACAGGCCTGGGCCTGTCGATCGCGAAAAAACTGTGTGAATTGATGGCAGGCGACATCAAGGTTAACAGCAGTCCGGGCCTCGGCAGCTGCTTTAGTTTTAATTTGCAACTGCAAACTAGCACTCAGAACCCAGACAACAAACCTAATATCGATTTGTCCAAACTAAAGCTACTTATTGTGGACCCCAATAACGCCAGCCGTAAAGTATTGCGCGACCAATTAAAACTCTGGGGTGGCGATGTAACTGAAGCGGATACAGGCGCCGCCGCATTGGCTATTTGCCAGCAGAGTAATGACAATCGCGATAACTTGACTGGCTCCGATTGGAAGCCTTTCGATATCGCCCTGTTAGATATAAAAACACCTAAAATTGATGGCGTCGAGCTGGTAAAAAAGATTAAAGCTGACCCCAGTTTTAAGTTCATAAAGCTGATTTTGATGAGTTCTATCAGTTCGAGAGCCGAAACCAAGAATTTTGCCGGTGTAGACTTTGACAGTTACCTCCCTAAACCCAGCATTACTTCAAACCTGCATCATGCCCTCGCAGAAGTCAGTAGTAACGACGACCTGCTGGTGCTGAAAAAAGCGCTAGAAAAAAGCTGTTTCATCCGCGCACTCGGCAACAGAGATAAGCACATCAATTGTCCCCAAGACACTCGCCTATTGCTGGTGGAAGACAATCAAGTTAACCAGCTGGTCGCCAAGGAAATGATCGAAGATTTTGGCCTCACTGTCGACATTGCTAGCAATGGCATAGAGGCACTGCATGCGCTAAAGCTGGCTGAACACAACGATTATTATTCGCTGGTACTAATGGACTGCCAGATGCCAGAAATGGACGGCTATGCTGCCAGCCGTGCAATCCGCGCAGGCAGGGCCGGCAATAGAAATAGCCAAATAGGCATTATCGCTATTACCGCCAACGCCATGGTCGGAGACCGCGAAAATTGCCTAGCGGCCGGTATGAATGACTATATGAGCAAGCCCCTAGACCCGGATAAATTACAGCCGCTACTACAAAAATGGCTGGTTCCACTAAAACCGTTTACTCAACAAACTAAACATCAGTCGCTAGAGCTTGAGAATCAACAACAAAACCTCGAACCCCAAAATGCGGACATTTATCCAGTGATCTGGGATCAGGCTGCGGCACTCAAGCGTTTGCGTAACAAGCCTGAGCGTTTACAAAAACTGATTGAAATGTATCTAGAAGATATGCCGGCGCGAGTTGACTCTTTACAACAAGCAGTGATTGCCGATGACTTCGATGAAATTTATCATCTCGCTCATACTATTAAAGGCGTAGTCGGCAATTTAAGCGCCGACTTAATGTACCAATTAGCCACCAATGCAGAGGCGGCCGCCAAAGCCGAGGACAGCGAAAAGCTGATGCCATTAGCCAAGAATTTACAGCGGCAGCAACGAAAATTAGAGATTATATTTAAACAGTATCTACAGGAATAAACCACGCAATCATCGATATTCAATACTCGTAATAAAACCCGCGCCGACAGAACCCTAAGGCGCCCAGATTTCAGGTAAAATAGCCGCTTTATAAAGATCATTAGCGGGTAATTAAGTTGTTAGAACTAGAACTATTTGGCCAAAGCTTAAAACTTGAACACGACAGCGATGGGGTGCAGTGCCTCTATTGGAAAGAGAAGTTGGTCAGCCGAGTCGATGTATCCGGCCACACTGTCAGCGAAATAGTGCACCGCTTTCAGCTCCAAAATAACGAACAAGCCGTTGCCATTAGCCTCAATCTGCAGGCCCAAGACAGCACCGTCAGCTACCAACTCTGGGTCGACCAACGACAGCAAAGCAGTGGTGACTTCCCACTACTTAAAGCCGATAACTTAGCTAAAAGTAAAGAAAAAAAGAGCTGGATGGGGTTGGCCGCGCTAGCCTTTAAACTACTCAAAAGCGTTAAACTGGTAAAAGTGGTTTTAGCCGGAGCTTCGGTGGCCGGTTACGCCTGGTTGTTCAGCTTGGAGTTCGCACTAGTATTAATCGCCTGTCTGGTGGCGCATGAATACGGCCATATAAAGGCGATGCAATATTTTGGCATTAAGACCAAGGGCATCTATCTAATCCCCTTTGTCGGCGGTTTAGCGGTCGCCGATGACAAAATTAACACCCGCTGGCAGGATGTCGTCATCTCTATAATGGGGCCGGTATTTGGCTTGTTCATGTCACTAGTGTGTTTACTCCTGTACGGATTAACCGATTTAGAACTGTTCGCCGGTGCCGCGGTACTTAGCGCCCTGCTCAATTTATTCAATTTACTGCCGATACTGCCGCTAGATGGCGGTCATGTACTAAAAAGTATCAGCTTTTCTATGCGCTCCTGGGTTGGCCTATCGGTCTGCATAGCGGGTATCGCACTCGGCGCCTGGGTGGCTTACACCTTTGGTTTGGCTTTACTGGTGTTTTTCCTAGTAGTCGGTTCCATTGAAGTGGTAATGGAGTGGCGTCAGCGCCATTTTTCTCACTTAGTGCCGTTAGATAATTATGGGCAGGTTTTTTCCGCTGTTTGGTACTTTGTTATTGCCGGAGGGCATATAGCCATAATCTATGCCTTTGCCGACTCCGACAATGCCATCCTTAGCCTGCCCATGAAGATTCTGGGTAGCTAGGTAGGCACTTGGTTTAGGGATAAGCCTCTTGCGCCCTGCCTTCGTCGGCGCTGTGTTCAGTTGGTCTGTAGTGGTCACAAACTTTCACCACAAATTTTAGGACAGGCAGCATTTGACCAGGCCAAATTTTCACACAAATTTTAGGACAGGCAGCATTTCGTGACCAAAATTTTAGGACAGGCAGCATTTCGCGACCAAATTTTAACAAATTTCAACAA
>CAWVSV010000053.1:0-16920 GCA_963933095.1 uncultured Cellvibrionales bacterium | reverse complement strand
TAGCTACATAGTGCCGATGGCGATCATCGCTGCACTATTCTTTGTTTTCGGTTTCGTCACCTGGCTCAACGGTGCACTGATTCCTTTTCTGAAGATGATTTGTGACCTAACTGCCTTTCAGGCGATGCTGGTAGCATCTTCTTTTTATGCCGCTTACACCGTTATGGCATTGCCATCGGCGTCTGTACTTGAGCGCATTGGCTATAAAAAGGGTATGGCCCTAGGCCTTTTGGTTATCGCCGCTGGCGCACTGATATTTATTCCCGCCGCTTACAGCCGTAACTTCGGCGTATTCTTGCTGGGACAATTTGTGGTCGGTACAGGTCTAACGTTGCTTCAAACCGCAGTTAACCCCTATGTGGTTAAATTAGGACCAAGTGAATCAGCAGCTGTGCGTATTTGTATTATGGGGCTGCTCAACAAGGCCGCCGGTGTTGTTGCTCCTATTGTCTTTAGTATTCTGGTTTTATCGGGCATTACCGGTGCATCTGAATCTGAAGTGGCCTTGCTCTCTGAGGTCGCTAAAAATGCCAAACTAAATGAACTGGCTGGTCAGTTAGTGACACCGTATATCGGTATGGCGATTGTACTGGCGGTTTTGGCCGTTGCCATGATGTTCGCGCCTATCCCTGATATTGAAGACGAACTGACAGAAGGCCAAGACGACAGCGAAGTGACTTTGGCCGGCGTATTCCAGTATCCACAACTGATTCTTGGCGCGATTGCCTTGTTCTTCTACGTTGGCGTGGAAGTTATCGCCGGCGACGCTATTGGTCTACTGGGCAGCCAGGTTGGTCTTGATACCGCTGTTGCCAGCATGTTGACCTCTTACACCATGATCTTTATGGTTTTCGGTTACCTCTATGGTACCTTCGCTATTCCACGCTTTATGAGTCAGCAAACTGCACTGTTGTTGTCTGCAGTTATGGGTATAGCGTTTACATTTTTCGTAATGTACGGATCCACCACCAGCAACTCGATCTCTGCGTCCACGCTTGCAATGTTCGGTCTGCCAAAAATTCCTAACGCAGTGTTCTTCGTTGCTCTGCTCGGCTTCGCCAACGCGATGGTATGGCCTGCAATTTGGCCTCTAGCGCTGGAAGGCTTAGGCAAGTACAGCAGTAAAGGTGCCGCACTTTTAATTATGGGCATCTCTGGTGGCGCAGTATTGCCGCTACTCTATGGTCACTTTGCCGATGGCAGCGATGTTAACGCGGGTCAGATGGCCTTTGTGGTGACTATCCCTGCCTATGCCTTTATCTTGTTCTACGCGGTCAAAGGCCACAAGATCAAGAGCTGGTCGAAAAAAAACAGCCCTGCGCAACAAGAAGCTAAAAGCTAAAGAGCAGGACTAATTGCGTTAGAGCCTTATCGCCAAAAGCCCCCGTTTGAGCAATCAAACGGGGGCTTTTTTGTGCCTACTAAACAATTACAATTGACGCTCAATAGCCACAAATGATAATGTATATCATTCTCATCAATACTTATGGGGATTGATATGTCATATCTAGCTCGCTGTGCTTGTCTCAGTATTGGAGTGCTAATGGCTCCTGCACTCATTTTTAGTCGCCAGCCTCTGCTCTTTAGCGACCGAGCTATAATACTGTGCGGCATATTGCTGATTGCAACGGCCTGCGCACTGCTGTGGCAGGAGTGCCTGCAACTGTTAGAGCAGGAGACCCTGCAATGAAATTGCCTCGCAATCTCCGGCGCAACCGACGCAATCGCCTCAAAGCAGCGATTGCTCAGCGCTTAACGGAACAATTCTTACTGATTCAGATCAAGACGCACAAAACCAGTAAAGATACGTCACTGACAAGACCGCAAGACCTAGGCCTAGAGCACTGCGCATCCGCTTAGTAAGTACCTTTTTTTTAGCACTATGTTATACCAAGACCCTGCTCTGCAATGTGAACAGCGCCTTAAAAAACCGCACAAGTTTGCAGCAGTATTGGCACAAGAATATCCAATACTAAGTCAGTCATTGGTTTTTTAATCGCTATGCAGGCACTCCCCATCGGTTGAGAATCTAGAACAACAGCGGGCAGATCAGAATTTTTATTGTCGCCGAGAATTGGCTTGAACCCCAGTTTATGAGTGGCTGGTGCCACTCATAAAATTTTGTACATTCAGCGCAAAACGAGGGTGCTGTTTGCGAACAAATCACAGCTAAGATTAAGGCTAACGCCACTAAAAATATCGGCGCTAACCATTGTCTTGTAGGTTGCTGGTGCAGAAGTAGAACACCCTCTGATTTAACATTACTTTAAATTCAGCTCATCTTTTTTAACGTGTAAATGTCATAGCGACTACTTTTACCCTGCAACTGAAAGCTTGGGGGCTGCTCGTTTAAAAAAGGCGCCTTGCGTGGCCGTTTTACCACCACTCGATACTCAGCTAGCTGCAATGCCTGAGGCAGTAAATCAGCGGCATCGAGGTCGGCACCCACAATGGTGTGAAACGCGCGCATTTCTTTTTTAACATCGGCGCTTTTATCACGGCTAGGAAACATGGGGTCGAGATAAACTACATCCACCTTGCCTTCTGGCAATTGCGCTTTGGTCAAACACAACCTTCGACTATCAGAATTTTCCAGCAAAGTCATTCGTGCAAGAATTGCTGCTAGTTCGACGTCATCCCAGCGAACCGAATCAGCTGCCCGCGCCAAACCATCACTGAGCAAGGCATAAACAATAGGCGAGCGTTCGTTTAGCAACATCTCACAGCCCAGAGACGCCAACACAAAAGCGTCTTTGCCAAGCCCGGCGGTCATATCTAAAATTTTTGGTAGGCCCCCAGCCTTTAAACCACAGGCCTTGGCGATCATCTGCCCCTTGCCACCACCTTGCTTGCGGCGGTGATCGACTGAGCCCGAGATGAAGTCGACTCGAATTTCTCCAGGCGCCTTGCGGCCAGTCTGCTGCAGAGCCAAACCTTTATCGTCGAGTAGTAAGACAAACTCACTCGAGTCGATAAACTTGGGGTTGGCACCCTCCAGCAGCGACAGTTGTAACTTTTGACTTAACTCAATACCCAGTTCAGTTTTAGCGCTGCTATTACAAACAAAACTCAGTAAAGGTTTATCAATGTGACTATTCATGAAGGCATCATTTAATGTCGGAATAAACACTTATATTAACATCTTCGACTATGACTGAGAAAATCAAAGCGATATCTGCATAACCTCAGACTTAACTTTTGACGGCCTCGGTCAAAATAAGCCAGAGACAAAAAAACTACCTAATATTAATCTGGGCTTGACTCATTATTTATTAGCGTCCGTCCCCTCGAGTATCTGAGAGAATCAGCGATGACTGTTCGAACTTGCTGGGCCGACAACGCTTCGTTTTTAGAAAACCTCAAAATTTCCGGTAAGACACGGCTAAAGCGCCTAAGCTATTGTTCATAGTCTCCGCTGAGCTTTGTGTTGACAAATGGCACAGCGACTTAATAAAAATAATCGACTGAAACTTTAAATCACTGTAAAAGAGTGTCTATAGTAGTTGTAGTTAACGCTAAGGGAGTTGGGTCAATGCGATGGCAAAATGCAACCATAATAGGCAACAAGCAGTGGAATGAGCGCCTTTGTTCACTGCAGTTTAAAGCGCAATTACCTGCCTATGAGGCGGGTCAATTTGTTAGTGTGGCGCTGCCAGATAGCGATGGTAAACCACTGGCTCGGCCCTATTCATTGGTTAATAGCCCCGCTGACGAAGACTATGAGTTTTACTTTAACCGTGTTGATGGCGGCCCACTATCGCCGCGCTTGCAGCAGCTAAAAGTTGGCGACGGTTTGTTAGTCGCCACTCGTGCGGCAGGCTTTTTAGTCCTGTCTCAGGTACCGGATGCCGAGCAGCTATGGCTGCTGGCGACAGGCACCGGTATTGGCCCGTTTCTCGCCATGCTGCAAACACCCGACCCGTGGATGCGCTTTAATAAGGTCATACTAGTGCATGGTATCCGCAATCACTCTGAAATGGCTTATATCGATACTCTATCGGCTATTAAACGAGAACACCCCGAGCAATTTCAGTTTCACCATTCCATTACTCGCCAAATCACTGACTATACTTTGCAGCAGCGCATACCCTGTGCCATTACAGACGGCAGTCTTGAGGATAAGTGCAATACTCGTTTTAGCGCTAAAAAGAGTCAGGTGATGATATGTGGTAACCCAGCGATGGTGGCAGACAGCAGCGCCGCCTTAGCAGTAAGAGGTTTACTAAAAAATCGTCGGCGCCAGCCAGGACAAATAACTGTAGAGGTTTATAAGTAATTAACGCTTACTTTAAATTTGCCTTTGAAGACTCTGCACACAGGTAGCTTGGCAGCCACTGCCGGGTGTTGTGAAGGAAAAAGATGTATTTCTACTTAAAATAAAGACTTTTCTAGCCGTAATTGACACAACCCCAATAGCGATGATCAGTGAATCATTTGCAGCTTTTTGCTAGTGACGACATTACCAACATAGATAATCGCCTAGACATCCATAAAACCCAGCCTTAACAAGGCACCATTAAGCACATAACTTCGAATTGATACTCATCAACATCATCGTTGCCACGGCGAAAATCTGACCTAAACAGACAAGAGCCCAGCGTCTTCAGCTCGCGATAACTGCGCTATTTAGAGTGCGAGAAATAACCAGTACATCATGTTAATAAATGCCGCTGATAGCGCCGATAACCCCATAACAAACTAACCAACAATGTTAGTAATAAAGGTACCGCCAGAAAATTGATCAACATTAAACGAAACTGTAAAGACTCAATATCTTGATTAAATTGATGCTGCACCAATCGCAACTGTTTACGAATATTAAGCCGTTGCTGCTCAAATTTTTCAATCTCTTGCTGCTGTTGTGGCGTCAAGACAACACTGGGCAATAATTGCGAAGACGTGGAAATCGACACTGGGGCGTCGCCACTAAGCGCAGATATTTTTTGTTCTAACTGTTCGAGCTGCGCCGTTAATTTTTGCTCTTTGCGCCGATAACTATCTGCCGCTTGCACGCGTAAATCATCCATCACCGTAAAAGTTCGAGAATAAACACCGCGTGAACGCAGCTGAATTAAGTCGCGACTACCGAGCATATTGTCGACAGCATTAATTAACAGATCGCCATTATTTGCCCAGGGGGAGGCTACATTTTGACCAAAGAAATTACTGACCTGAACCCAGAGGCGGTCGCTGAGCATATCAGTGTCGGCGCCAACAATAACATTGATCTCGCCGCTAGCTTGATGCTCTGTACCGGCAGACATTTCAGTGCTATTAAAAGCGGACTGGGCAGGCCCTGTTAAGCGCGCCATTAATATATAAATCTCACCGCTAGCACTGAAATTTTTCAGTAGCACACTGTGATCTTGTTCGGCGATCAAGTCCTCCGCCGCTAAAACCTGTGCATGTTCACTAGAAGTTAATAGGGGTGTCAATTGAGTGCTGGCACTGGCGTGAAAGTAGCCCACCGATGACATATTCACAGTCTCCAGGTCGGCACTGATTAAATTTTCACGGTTAATAGATGCCTATGATACGCTAATAATACCTATGTGTGGCAGCGGCACACCGCTGTCACCAGCGGGTAAACGCATGCCCCAGTGACTATCCCCGACGGTGAGTGCGGGGTCATATTCGACCCCCCAGGTGTTAAACAATTTTGCCAAGTCAGAAGGATAGGGACCGGGCCCAGCCATGGGAGTTACAGCGGCCATTTCGGCATTGGGGTCGACCAATATAATCGCCGCTGCGCCAGACAATATGTACTGATCAATAGCGTATAACGTTTTATCACTTAAACTACTCGGGTGAACAACCAGTAGTAAGTCGATACTCTGGTCAATTTTTTTAGGTTGTGTTCAAGTTTCATAACTAACCTATTTTGCTGCAACTGCTGTACCGCCAACCAACCCATACCGGGTTGCTGTGATTGGGCATAGGGTTGCAATAAGGGCAGGCTGGAAATAAGGCCTATAGTGGATTTCTTGCGATCATCGAGACGATAAATAAGTTGACTAATATCGTACTCCAAATAAGCTTCACGTTCTGGCGTGAAAAAACTAATCACTTCACTGCTCGGGCTGTCGGCTGCCTCGATAACATTAAATTTTTCTATATCAAGCTCACCCACTAAGCCAAAATAGACCATGTCACCGCCGACACTGGCAGCAATACCCTGCAGGCCAAAATCCACAGCAGTATCTTCAGCTTCGCTAAAGGCTTCCGGATCGACCTCATTAATAGTAATCAGGTTGGGTGCAGCGCGCTTATATTCCTGCAATAAATCGCGCACTTTATGCGCATAGCTACGCTGTAGCGGTAATTCAGCCGCAGCATGATTAGAAAAATAAAAATTCAGAGTTATCGGTTGCTCTAGCCTCGCCAGCATCGCTAAGCTGCCTTTATCGAGGGTGCAGAGCTTTTCCTCGGTAAAGTCTAAACGCCAAGATGGGATCCATTGCAGCAGAACAGCAAATAACAGGAGCAGTAACAGCAGAAGGGCTAGGGCGGCACTTAAGCGTCCGGCTAAATTGACTTTGGACATGAATCTATCTTTTTAGTGGGATTTTTTTAAATCAATAATAATCTTGGTCGCCAGCAGCCATATCGCAATAAATCCTGCGAAAAACAGCAAGTCACGTAAATCTAGTACACCACGACTAATGGCTTGAAAGTGCGTCATAAAGCTTAAATTAGCAACTAAATCAGTCATATCGGCAGGCAGCCAGGCATAAAAAAATTTCAGTACCGGCGGCATACCCAACAAAACAAATAACAAACACAAGGTAATAGTTAACACAAAGGCGATCACTTGATTGCGAGTTAACGCTGCCATACAGGAACCTAGGGCTAAAAATGCTCCCGCCATTAGCCAGCTACCCGAATAAGAGGCGGCAATAACACCATTGTCGGGGGAACCGAGATAGTTCACCGTAAGCCACAGTGGAAACGTCAACGCCAGTGCCAAGCCAGAAAAAATCCAAGCGGCAATAAACTTCCCAAGCACCGCATCAAAAGTGGTTATAGGTAGTGTGAGTAACAACTCAATAGTACCGCTATTGCGTTCTTCCGCCCACAATCGCATTGCCAAGGCTGGTGCCAGCAGTACATAAAATAATGCTTGGAAATTAAAAAAACTTTGTAGATCGGCCTGACCAGGGGCGAAAAAACCGCCCATTTCAAAAGTAACAAATGCGCTCATCAATAAAAAATCAGAATAAAAATATAGCCCAAAGGCGTTGCAAAGTATGACTTTAATTCTCGCTTAGCGATAATTCCTGGGCGCCAAAAGAAACCTTTTATGTCGTTCATTGACCGCCACCGGTTAAGCTCCGAAACACATCATCGAGCCGGCCCTGTTCCATATGCAGCTCGCTAATAAGCCAGCCATTAGCTTTAATAGCAGCGCTTACTGCCGGGTAAATATTCTGCCTCCGCCCCTGCTTTGACTCCGAATTGAGCTCTGCAAATACAGTAATGGTGTTCACTCGTTCCCGATCGGTTTCAACATTTTTAACGTACTTTAATTGAGACAACACTTGTTGAACTGCCGACATGGAATTCAATTCAGCATCCAGTTCAAGGGTTATGGCACCACAATAACGCGACTGGCTGCGCAATTGTACCGGTGTACCATCGGCTACTAAACGACCGCGGTCAATAATAATTGCTCGCGAGCAAACCGCGCTCACTTCTTCGAGAATATGCGTCGAAATAATAACAATTTTGTCGCACGCTAGATTCTGAAACCATCGGTGGGCTCATCCAGAATTAATATTTTAGGGTTGTGAATTATCGCTTGAGCCAAACCCACCCGACGTTTAAAGCCCTTAGAGAGCGTTTCAATAACTTGCCGGCGCACTCCCTGTAATTGCAATTGCTATAGCACCTTATCAACGCGCAGTTTTTTATTTTTACCGCGTATGCCGCGAACATCGGCGATAAATTGTAAAAAAGCCAGCACCGTCATCTCACCGTAGCTTGGCGCGCCTTCCGGTAAATAGCCGATCATCTGCTTTATAGCGATAGGATCATCTGCGTGAGTTTTAGCAAACAGGGTAATATTGCCGCTATCGGGCCGTAAAAAACCACTGATCATTTTCATGCAGGTGGATTTACCCGCGCCATTGGAGCCGAGAACACCGAACACTTCACCGGCTGCGACGCTAAAAGACAGATTGTCCACCGCATTAACGCTGGCAAAAGATTTTGTAACGGCCGAAAGTTCAATCATAGCTGGGCGTTCTTATTGTTATTATCATCTATAGGTGAATATAAAGGGGTTAAGGCGAACCAAAACAATAGCTACGCTATGCGGATAATCTCTGAAGCAATTTTAGGCCCCGCACACCTTCAGCACAGTGGCCTATGTACTATCACCTAGCATCATTGCAGCGATCGCAGCTCGATAATGCCACACAGCTGCAGCAACTACTGCTAATTGAGGCAGGGAAAAGATTAAAAGTCCACTAGCGTATCGGTGCTTAGCACATCTACTAGGACCATAGAGGACATTCCATTACTAACCCGCTGCTAATGTATAGTTACCAGTCACAAAAAAGGGCGGCAGAGAATGAATCTCTGCCGCCCTTTTATTAAAAATGTACAGGCAAATAATTAGCTCCTGCATTATCGAGATCAGCAGGAGCTACCAATATTCAGGTAAGCAAGTTACATTGGCAATAGCTCTAGTTCTACCCGACGGTTTGCCTGACGGCCACTCGCAGTACTGTTTGACGCGATCGGATAACGCGGGCCGTAACCGACAGTCTGTATACGACCGGTGGCAACGCGTTGACCGGCTAAGTAACCGCGCACGCTATTGGCGCGCTGTTCACTAAGAGTCTGATTGGTCTGGTTGCCACCGGTAGAATCGGTGTGGCCACTAATTTTAATACTGGTATTATCAAATTCGTTCAACACTAATGTGACTGAGTTGAGCACTTCATAAAAGTCGGCACGAATCTCGTAGCGACCGGTGGCAAAGGTAATATCGCCTGGCATAATCAGCTGTATATTATCACCCTCGCGGCGCACCTGAACTCCGGTACCCTGTAAACGCTGGCGCAGTGTGGCCTCTTGTCGGTCCATATAATAGCCAACACCAGCACCGGTAGCACCACCGGCAGCAGCGCCAATAGCGGCACGTTTTTTACGATCGTCGTTATCTTTACCAGTCGCAGCACCTAGTATTGCTCCTGCGAGAACACCTAACCCTACCCCCTTGGCAGTATTGCTGGTTTTCTGTTGACCGGTATAAGGGTCGATGCTGGTACAACCCACAAAAAATACCGATAGGGCTACAATAACCAGATAGTTTTTCATATTTAGATCCTTAATGTTCAGTACATAGAATAAACGCAGTTTAAGTCATCCAAACTGAATATAATATGATATGCATTCAAAACTGGAATGCAACGGCAATGGTAAAAATTCGACGATGATTTATGCACTGATAAAAATAACAGCTCTCATTCTTATGGTCAGTTTGACCGCCTGCAGTAAATATGACTTTAGAGTAAATGATACTGTAATCTATGAGCCCGCCACTCTGTTTGGCGACTTCGTCCTAGCCGATAAAAATTTACACGATTGTGTCGCCCAAACTATTTTAGATCAGAATATAACTGGCCGCGAACAGCTTAGCCGACTGGTTTGCACCAGCGCTGGTATCAAAAATTTAATGGGGCTGGCAACATTCACGCAGCTGCAGCAGCTAAATCTCAATAGCAACCAACTGCAAACATTAGATGGTATAGCCACACTGAGTAAGCTTGAAGTTCTGGATGTCAGTGAAAATCGTCTTACCGATGCCAGTGCATTGCTGAACCTACTAAGCTTGCAGCGTTTGAATATTGAAGATAACAGCGCACTGAGCTGCAATGATTTAAATCAACTGGCACAGCATAGCCAAGCTGATCTGAAGCTACCTAAGCAGTGTATCTAGGGCTAGAGGCTAGAATAATGGCGACAGGATCTGGTTTAAATAAACATCAAGCCGAGAACGTTGCGGTTCTCGTGCATCACCCGCATACGTACAGGTTCAAGATTGATAGCGCCAACCATTTTACGGAATTTTACATCGACTAGAGTGCCAATCGGTGGCAGGGGCTGATTATCTATTTTGACCGAGGCACCACCGTCGGAGATATCGTGCGCAAAACCGATAATAGTGCCAAATGCGGCATGGGTAATCTCCACACGAATTGACGTTGATGTCCGTTCAAAACGCCTGCGTTCGTCTATTGCGCTCACTCAAGATACCCCTGCTGATATAAAATTCAAGACCGTGATTGTAACCATCTATTAGCAATGCACAAAGCCATAAGTTCAGCTAAGTTAGTTAACATAGAGCTAGGCAATATCGAGCCAATCAAAGCCATCATCCTGACAGGCCCAGGTCACTTTCTTTATCGCTCGGGCGACATCTCCTAACACCTGCTGGGCCAATGCTAATGAGTTGTTCTGCAAACTCATATGCGCCACTACTAAATGCTGCAGCCGAGGTAAATCAGCTCGCTGTAAAAAAGCGGCAGTTTGCTGGTTACTCAAATGCCCCCAAGGACCTCCCACCCTAAGTTTCAGCGATGGTGGATAAGCGCCACAAGCCAACATCATAGGGTCGTGGTTAGCTTCCATCAGCAGTGCGTCGCAACTCCTAAAACTGTCTTCGACATGATTGGAAACACTACCAAGATCGGTGAGAATACCCAAGCGCTTTAACCCAAGTTCAAATATAAACTGACAGGGTTCGCGCGCATCATGCGGCACAGCCACAGGCTGTATCTTGAGACCGGAAATGGAGAAGCCTTGATAGCCCTCAATCAAATTAAGCTCGGGCAACACGCCGAGATCTTTACTGTGAAAGGTGCCAGGTGTCATATAGACAGGCAGTTTAAAACGTCGCGCCAATGGCGCAACACCTTTAATGTGATCGCCGTGCTCGTGTGTGACTAGAACAGCAGCAAGATCTGATGCCTTTAAGCCAAGGCGCTCGAGGCGCGTAACGGTTTCTCTCGCGCTAAAGCCACAGTCGACTAGCAGAGCGACAGGTTGACCTTCGTCGCCCTGCCACTGCACCACGGTTCCGTTGCCCTTGCTACCGCTTCCCAGTGATGCAAATCGAAAAGTCACTATATTAAATTACGACGCAGTGTTTTGAGTAGCTTACGCGCATCAACTGGAGCCAGCTGGCGGCCATAGCCATCTCGAATACGCACTTGAATGTCGAGTTCATCGCCACGAATAATAACCAAGTAACCCGGTATATCATCCAGAGGATCACTACCTGCGCCGCTAACGCCCGAAAGTAGGGTGTTATTTACGGGCAAATGATTGAGTAACTGACTCAGGCTGTAGGGTGATGTCGGAACTTCGACCTCACTCGAGCCCCAGCTAAACCAGCTGTCACTGACCTCTACCGGTTTAACATAGCCGACATAATAGATGCCCACATTAATGTCATCGTCGAGCAGTGTGAAACCTTCGCGATTCACCGAGTAACCCAAGGTGGCCCAAGCGCGCTTGAACTCCAACTGCATTTTGAGCACTGGCTCACCGTCAAGTTGAGCCAAAGTTACCTTGGAGCCACTGCCGATATTCTGTGCCAGCATCGAGGTACCGCCAGACATATCACTGGCCAATGTAGCCGCCAGCTCATCTAATAAAATAGCTTCACGCTCTGGATTCATTGACCGCTGCGGCCAACTTACCTGCCCCGTTTCGGCAATAGTGCTGTCGATATTCATATGCACAATATGTATTTCAGAGGTGTCAGGCTGTACACCCTGATCAATCTGCAAGCGAAATTTATCTTTTTTACTCAGGTCGTCTTTAAATTGAATCCAGCTGGTATCCAAAATACCTTTATTGGTATCGGCATAGACCACATCGAGGTTGTTTTTCGCCAGAAAGCTGCGCAGCTGGGGCCACACTTCACTGGGGGGCACATTGACAAGAATCCAGCGACGGCCGGCCAGCTTTTGAATTTTTACGGTTTCTTCCAGCAAGTTAGCCGATAGGGACTGAGGCCGCGGCACTACAAATGCTTCGTCGGGTTCGAAGTCGTCTTCGTTATTTATTGTTGGAATAGCATAGAGCGCCTGCACACGCTGATTCTCGATACCGTCGGGCATCTGTAGAGGTTCAATAGCTGCTGAACGCAGATAATCGTCGCCGCGATCGCGAAAATATCCCTCGTCACCAAATAGCGAGCCACAGCCACTGACTGACATTCCAAGTAAAGCCAATAGCGCGGCTTTTAATACAGATTCCTTACTCAACATCATATCCACTCTTAAACCTAATCTGGAACTTATTAAGGTATAACTTATGCCTAAACGATCTTAGCCGTCTTCAACGCCGCTAATAAAGGCGCACGAAAGATTTCCGACAAAGGCGTAAGCGGCAGACGTATGCCCGACCGAATTAAGCCCATCTGCGCGCAGGCCCACTTTACCGGAATAGGGTTGGCTTCGACAAACATCGCGTCGTGCACGGGCATTAGCAGGTCATTAAGGGCGCGTGCGCCAGCGGCATCTCCCGCCAGCGCCAGCGAACACATTTTGGCGACCTGTTCGGGAGCGATATTAGCCGTAACCGTGATTTCACCGGTACCGCCCATCAGAATCATCTCCACAGCGGTAGCATCGTCACCGGAGATAATATCAAAACTAACGTTAGCCGTGGCATCAATTAGCTGCTTGGCGCGCTCTAAGTCGCCGGTTGCCTCTTTAATACCAATAATATTTTTGTGTTCAACCAGCCGCAACACAGTTGCCGGCAGCATATCGACACCGGTGCGCCCAGGTACATTGTAGAGAACCTGTGGGATTTCGACGGCGTCAGCAATGGCTTTAAAGTGCAAGTACAGGCCTTCCTGAGTCGGCTTGTTGTAGTAAGGCGTCACCAACAGACAGGCATCGGCACCGGCATCTTTAGCGGCGCGGGTCAGCTCAATAGCTTCGGCGGTAGCGTTGGCGCCGGTACCGGCAATTACCGGAATACGACCGGCCACTTGGGCAACGATGCGGCGAACAACCTCTAAGTGCTCAGTAACGTTCAACGTCGCCGATTCACCCGTGGTTCCCACCGCCACAATGGCATGGGTACCTTTTTCCAAATGCCAATCCACCAGCTTATTCAGAGCGTCCCAGTCCAATTGATTATCATCGGTCATCGGTGTCACTAGGGCAACCATACTGCCTTGAATCATTACTCTCTCCGTCACTTTCGAACTGTCTTGCGGCTACTGCCAAATAAAATGCTATGTTACTGACGCCCAAGGGTAGGCACAAGTTCCGTCATTAATGTACTTTTATACGGCCTATTGATTAGCTGCGGCGGCTTTATCGGCTGAAAAGTCTAACATCCTCTGCAGCGGCTTCATCGCTCGCTCTCGCAGACCTTCATCGACAAAAATTTCACAGCCTTGGAGCGAGCCTGTACTTGAGCCATCAGCTGCTTCCAACACCTGCACTAGGCTCTCCAGCTCATTCATTGCCATCCATGGGCAACTAGCACAGCTGCGACAAGTGGCGCCGGAACCCGCGGTAGGCGCAACAATGAACTCTTTATCTGGGCACAATTGCTGCATCTTGTAAAAAATGCCTTGATCTGTGGCGACAATAAAACGCTGATTAGGCAGTGTTTGGGCAGCGCTAATCAACTGCGATGTAGAGCCGGCCACATCTGCCAGCTCCACCACCGCGTTAGGTGATTCCGGATGCACCAGTATCGCCGCATCTGGGTAGAGCGCCTTTAGGTCTTGAATACCTTTTGCCTTAAATTCTTCATGCACAATACAGGCACTGTCCCACAGCAGCACATCGGCTCCGGTCTGACGCTGCACATACTCACCTAGGTGTTTATCGGGTGCCCAGAGGATCTTCTCGCCTTTGGCGTCGAGTGCGTCGACAACATCCAGAGCAATGCTGGACGTCACTACCCAATCGGCGCGAGCCTTTACCGCGGCCGAGGTATTGGCGTAAACCACCACTGTTCGATCGGGATGCTGATCACAAAATTTGGAAAATTCATCAATCGGACAGCCAAGATCCAGCGAACAGGTTGCTTCTAGTGTCGGCATCAGCACACGTTTGTGCGGTGTAAGAATTTTAGCGGTCTCGCCCATAAACTTAACCCCGGCGACAATCAGCGTCTCGGCCGGATGATCGCGGCCAAAGCGTGCCATCTCCAACGAGTCAGAGACACAACCGCCGGTCTCTTCTGCCAGTGCCTGAATGACCGGATCACAGTAATAGTGGGCCACCAACACTGCATTGCGCGCCCGTAACAGTTGGGTGATACGCGCTTTATAGTCTGAAACTTGCTCCGGGGTGTATTTCGGCTGATCGTGATCATCGGCCAAATAGGCCTTAACTTGATCGCGAGGGGTGCAGGTATTATCGACTACAGACATGTAACGCTCGCTTAGCTGACGACTCGCCAGCAAAAAAAGACGAAAAAAAGGGGATACCTAACGGTATCCCCTTTAAATATGGTGGGTCGTACGGGATTCGAACCTGTGACCAATTGGTTAAAAGCCAACTGCTCTACCAACTGAGCTAACGACCCAAAACTGCTTGCAACCTTGCGGCTACCTAACTCTTCCCAGTTATAAGAATATACTCTTAATAGATTTTTCTTATAACTTCGCAAGCTCTATTAGCCTTGCTAAATATGGTGGGTCGTACGGGATTCGAACCTGTGACCAATTGGTTAAAAGCCAACTGCTCTACCAACTGAGCTAACGACCCTCTGAAGGAGGCGCGTATCTTACTCCCTGGTGAAAAAATGACAAGCACTTTTTTTACCAAATGCATTACCGATAGATGGCGCCCATTTTCCTGCCGCACCAGGCTAATAGGTTAGAGTAATCTATGCTCCGGTAGATCAAGCGTCATAGATCGTCTGATCCTCTAGCCCCGCCTGAATAAAGCCCTGCCTGCGCAGACGGCAGCTATCGCAAACGCCACAGGCTTTACCACTATCAGTGGCCTGATAGCAGGACACAGTAGTGAAATAGTCTACCCCGAGCGCCATTCCCCGCTGAATAATCTCGGCTTTAGTCAAATCAATTAAAGGCGTTCGAATACGTAACTTGCGGCCCTCAACACCAGCCTTTGTGGCCAAGTTAGCCATCACCTCAAAAGCGGCGATGTAGTCAGGGCGACAATCGGGGTAACCGGAGTAATCCACTGCGTTAACGCCGATAAATATATCATTAGCACCCAAAACCTCGGCCCAGCCCAACGCGATCGACAAAAATACGGTATTACGTGCTGGTACATAGGTTACAGGAATGCCCGTCCCTTCTTCTTCGGGCACATCAATACTGTCATCGGTAAGCGCAGAGCCACCGATGGTACGTAAATCCAACAACACCTCTTTATGCTCAACCGCACCCATAATTTCGGCCGTGCGCGAGGCCGCCAGCAACTCCGCCCGATGGCGCTGACCGTAATCGAAGCTCAAGGTGTAACAGTCATAACCCTCACTTCTAGCCATCGCTAAAACCGTGGTGGAGTCTAGACCACCGGAGACCAGTACCAATGCGCGTTTTTTTTCTTTATTCATAAAAGACCATACCAACCTTTTGATTCTATATAAATAATTGGCTGTGACGCGCAGCGAGCGCAGGATAAACAAGGCAGTACCGCGCGCGCGAAGGGAGTGTACGCTTAGTACATGACCGACCGAGCACAGAACTAACGCAGTGTAGTCTAGCGCAGTAGCGCCACAGCCAATTATCTTCCTGCCTCATCGGACCACAGTACCTTGTGCAACTGCAGCTGGAAGCGCACCGGTAAATTATCCGCTACTATCCAATCGGCTAAGTCGCGAGCTTCTATCTGCCCGAAACTAGGCGAAAAGAGCACATCACTAACACGCCCGCACAGCTGGTGCTCATCAACTTTAAGTCGCGCCCAGTCGTAGTCACTGCGCGAACAGATGACAAACTTAATTTGATCATGGACTGTCAGCAGCGAAATATTCTGCCACAGATTGCGATGACTCTCGTTGGAATCCGGCGTTTTCAAGTCCACCACGCGACTAACACGGCTGTCGACCTCGCTAACATCCAGAGCGCCACTGGTCTCCAGAGAGACTTCATAGCCCTCATCACAAAGCCGCTGCAATAACTGAATCACCTGTTTTTGCGCCAGAGGCTCACCCCCTGTCACGCAGATATGGCGCGGCTTAAACTCGGCCACTTGGGCACAGATAGCATCAAAACTTAGACGCTCGCCACCAAAAAAGGCATATTCAGAATCGCAATACTGGCAGCGTAACGGACACCCCGTCAGCCTCACAAACACTGTCGGCAAGCCTATAGTGCGCGATTCACCTTGCAGCGAGAAGAATATCTCGGTGATTTTTAACGTCTGATCACTCATGGGTACCACTGCTATCGAAAAATAGCCCTGACAAAAAAGAGAGGCATTTTACCCAATGCATAGCTGCGCCACCAGAGCCTGAGTTCACAGCAGAAAGTGTAAAGCTCTGTTATTCTATGGTATCTAATATATTATCGCCTTTTAGGCTCGCACTTATTAAAGTATAGCTATGCCGGTAAAACCCGATATCACCAAAAATATGATCCGCGCTGAAATCGATGCGCAAATTAACGCCTACCTGCAAGAAGGTGGCGAAGTCGCCGCTGTCGATAAAGGCAGTAGCGGACGCGACAACCCCGACCAAGCGCTACCACCGCAAGCATTCAACCAACCGAGAGCGCAGCGAACACCTGTCGGCGACACGATATCCAATATCGAAGCGCGAAGAAAACCGCCAACGAACAACAAGGTGGCCAATAATAAACCCGCTAAAAAAGAGATGCTTCTCGATGATTTTGGTGAACCCTTGCGCTGGCAATGGAAACAGACTGATTAGCCTTGCCCAATGATTTAAAGCGTTCCT
>CAWVSV010000052.1:0-18333 GCA_963933095.1 uncultured Cellvibrionales bacterium | reverse complement strand
TTGATTATCTTTATTACGCCTAAGATTCTGGCGGAGTCAGTAGCTTATTGATGTTTAATTCTGTTGTGTTCCTTGTTGGCCCCATGGGGGCTGGCAAATCGACAATCGGTCGCCTTTTGGCGGCCGAGCTTGATTTACCCTTTCTCGATAGTGACCGGGTCATAGAAGAGCGTACCGGTGCCGATATTCCTTGGATATTTGATGTTGAGGGTGAGCAGGGTTTTCGAGATCGCGAGGCGGCTGTGCTAGCGGAGTTAGCAGTCGAGAGGGGTGTGGTATTGGCCACGGGGGGCGGGATAGTCTTGCGGCCCGAGAATCGTTGCTGTATGCAAAAATCTGGGCCGGTATTTTATTTAACAGCCAGTATCGAGCAATTAGTTGAGCGCACTAGCAAGGATAAAAAGCGTCCGCTATTGCAGGTGGAAAATCCTGAGAATAAGATTGTTGAGTTGGTTAAAGCGCGCGAGCCGTTGTACCGTGAGGTGGCTGATTTCGTTATAGATACTAACAAGCGCACGCCTAAATCAGTGTCCCAAGAGATTGCTCGTTTAACCCAGTCTTATTGAATTCAATAGCTACGAAAAAAGCCAGCAGATGACTCTGCTGGCTTTTTTGGTTTGAGGGATAAAGTTATTCACCTAATCTTTATGATAAAATTCACCGATTATTTAATAGTGGACTCATTAAAATGCACCAATTGAGCGTTGAGCTAGGTGATCGTAGCTATCCGATTTTTACCGGCTCCGAGTTGTTTTCTAAGTCAGAGTATCTGTTGCCTTATATTCATGGTCAGCAGGTTTGTGTGGTAACCAATGAAACGGTCGCACCGCTTTATCTGCAGCAGTTAAAAGCGGTGCTCGGCGGCAAAGACATTTTAGAAGTGGTGTTGCCCGACGGCGAGCAGTATAAAAATATCGACACGCTTAATCTAATTTTTGATCAATTACTAGCCGCGCGACATAATCGAACTACTACCTTGATTGCACTCGGTGGTGGTGTTACCGGCGATATGACCGGATTTGCTGCCGCTTGTTATCAGCGCGGGGTCGACTTTATTCAGGTGCCCACGACTTTGTTGGCGATGGTGGACTCATCAGTGGGTGGCAAGACTGGCGTTAATCACGCGCTGGGTAAAAATATGATTGGTGCTTTTTATCAGCCCAATTGTGTCTTGGCTGATACCGATTTGCTAAAAACTTTGCCAGAGCGAGAGCTGTCCGCGGGTATTGCCGAGGTTATTAAGTATGGCCTGATCAGTGATTACGAATTTTTTTTGTGGCTCGAGCAGAATATGGATAAGTTGCTAGCCAAAGATGAGGCGGCGCTGGCCTATGCCATTAACCGCTCTTGTCAAAATAAAGCAGCCGTGGTGGCTCGAGATGAGCGCGAGGGCGGTATTCGCGCTATTTTAAATTTTGGCCACACTTTTGGGCATGCGATTGAAACTGCGCAGGGGTATGGTGTTTGGTTGCATGGTGAGGCTGTAGCCTCTGGCATGGTAATGGCGGCTGATTTATCGCAGCGTATGGGGATGATTTCCAGGGACGATTTGAATCGTTTGGTCAGTATGCTCAAGCGGGCAAAATTACCGGTAATAGCGCCAGACACCATGACTTCTGACGACTTTATTGCCCTTATGTCAGTCGATAAAAAGGTATTGGATGGTCGTTTGCGCTTAGTGCTACTGCAGTCCATGGGAGAGGCTATAGTTACCTCAGATATCGATCGAACTTTATTGCTGCAAACATTTTCTGCTTGCTAAATTATGATGCAGTGAAAGGCTGATTATCTTCAGCTATACATAATTGTTATAAGTGGCCTGTTTCCTGTGCAATATTGTGAATTTAGCACTTTTGCTAAAGTGACGGTGGTATGTTTGCCTTCAACAAGTTGAGTATTCCATCTGTTGGGCAGCCTTCCCGTGTTTTGTGCAGCGCCTATGTTACCTGTTATGTATGTTGTTATAGCGTGTGCCAGCAGGGCTGTATGATCATTTACAGTATTTAATCTTATTGGCTGTTGGTAAAGCTATGATGATTTGTAATATGCGGCTGAGTTCTGGAGGTGCGGGGGTATGCATCAGTGAGCTATAGCTTGTTTGGCCTTGCGAAAATTTGTTGTGCCAGGTGTGTCGTAAGCGTATCTCCCCGTTCTTCTGGTGAATCTCTTTGTGAGGCATTATCCGAGTTGCGTCGGTCGCTGCTACTTTCTTACTAATGCTGATCGATTGTGAATACTAGCTAGACGATCAAACTTTGGCGTTTGAATCCTCGATTAGTGTTCCGTCGTAATGGTTAGAATATTTCCTGCCGGCTTTGTAGTGTTTGAGATGTGTCAACCCTATAAGCGGCTTTTTTGCACTGGCCTTTAACGCTAAGGGCAGGTTTAGTGTGCTCTGTTAGTGATGGCTCTCTTTTGATTAGCTTATAACTTTACCTACGTTATCGCTTTTTTTAGCCGAACTTGACCGCATTTTGGCCGAAGTTTTTTTCTTGCTCTCATCTTCTGAGCTTTAATTTACTTGCCAAAAAGTGTTCTTGCGGGTAACATTCTCCGCCCATTTGCCTGCCTCTTGTGTTCTAGAGTGACTGTTGGCAATTTTAGTGAATTATTTCGAAGAGAGACCGCGTATGGCCACTGGCCTCTACAGGTTAGACGAGTTCAAAGATAACTGTGGTTTTGGTATGATCGCCCATTTAAAGGGCGATACGAGCCATAAGTTGCTTAAAACCGCTATTGAAGCGCTAGCCTGCATGACCCACCGCGGCGGTATTGCCGCCGACGGTAAAACGGGTGACGGTTGCGGCTTGCTGCTGCAAAAGCCCGACTCATTTATGCGCGCAGCGGCTAAAGCTGACTGCAACGTGGAGCTGAGCGACGTTTACGCTGTTGGCTCTGTTATGCTCAGTCGCGATGCCAATATTCGCGCTAAAGCTGAAGCGGCTTTAGCGTTTGAGGTTGAGGCCTTGGGTCTTGGTGTTGCAGGTTGGCGCGAACTGCCCGTCGATAACAGCTGCCTCGGCCCGATTGCACTGGAATCTCAGCCAGTATTTAAACATTTGTTTATTAACAGTGAAGGCTTAAGTGCGGTTGAATTAAATGCTAAGTTATTTGTTGTTCGTCGCAAGGCCGAGAAGGCACTTGAGGGCGACAGTACATTTTATATATCTAGCCTAAGCTCTACGGTGGTGTCCTACAAAGGGCTTATGATGCCGGTAGACCTGCCTCGGTTCTTTGCAGACTTGGCCGACGAAAGCTTAGAAACTGCCATTTGTGTATTTCATCAGCGCTTCTCCACTAATACTCAACCGCAGTGGCCTTTGGCTCAACCTTTTCGCATGGTGGCACACAACGGTGAGATAAACACCGTTACCGGTAATCGCAATTGGTCTGTGGCGCGTACCCCCAAGTTTGCTTGCGAAGCCCTGCCGAACCTGGACGAGTTGACGCCGCTGGTTAATCGTAGCGGATCGGATTCTTCTAGTCTCGATAATATGATGGAAGTGCTGCTGACCGGTGGTGTGCAGTTGCATCGCGCTGTGCGTATGTTAGTTCCGCCTGCTTGGCAGAATATCGAGCATATGGACCCAGATCTGCGCGCCTTTTATGAATACAATTCTATGCATGTCGAGGCTTGGGATGGCCCCGCTGGTTTGGTGATCACAGACGGTCGTCATGCGGTTTGTACGCTCGATCGCAACGGTCTGCGTCCATCGCGTTGGGTAATCACCAACGATGATATCATCACGGTCGCCTCTGAAATAGGTGTCTACAGCTACGCTCCAGAAGATGTAGTCGCTAAAGGTCGCTTGGGGCCCGGGCAAATTCTATCGGTTGATACCGAGGAAGGTAAGCTGCATTTTAGTGACGATATCGATAATCAGTTAAAGCAGTGCCAACCCTACAAACAGTGGCTTAAAGATAACGCTGTGCGTGTTGAATCGACTTTAAATGCCGACGAAGCCGAGAGCGATTTAGATAGCGATCAGCTCAACACTTACATGAAAATGTTTCAGGTGTCTTACGAAGAACGCGACATGGTTATGCGTCCTCTGGCGGAAGCCGGTCAGGAAGGTGTCGGTTCTATGGGTGACGATACCCCTATGGCCGTTTTATCGCAGCATGATCGAACCGTTTATGATTATTTCCGACAGCAGTTTGCGCAGGTAACTAATCCGCCTATCGATCCGCTGCGCGAAGCCATTGTGATGTCGCTCGAGACTTGTATTGGTCGCGAACTGTCGGTTTATACCGAGACCAGCGATCATGCCAAGCGCATTATTTTGCGCTCGCCAGTCCTGTCTCCTGCTAAGTATCGTGCACTGTTGGCGATGAATGACAATGGCTACGAGCACGAGTCTTTCAGTCTTAACTACGACCCAAGTCTGCAGAATTTGCAGGAAGCCCTAGTTGCACTGTGCGATCAGGTTGCGGCCGCTGTTACTGCGGGCACGGTATTGGTTGTATTAACCGATAACGAGCTTGAGCCAGGATTACTGCCTATACATGCATTGCTTGCGACCGGCGCCGTACATCAGCGCTTAACTCGCGCTGGCTTGCGTTGTGACGCCAACCTTTTGATCGAGACAGGTACCTGCCGAGATTCACACTCTGCCGCTGCTCTGATTGGTTACGGTGCTACGGCGATTTTTCCGTACCTCAGTTATTACGTTATCAATGGCTTGATCGAGAGTGGTGAGGTCTTGGCTGATGTGGATACAGCTTATAAAAATTACCGCAAAGCACTAGACAAGGGTCTGATGAAAATCCTGTCGAAGATGGGTATATCAACCGTTGCCTCTTACCGCGGCGCGCAGCTGTTTGAAGCGATTGGTCTGTCTGACGAGGTGACTAGCCTCTGTTTTGACGATACGCCATCTCGTGTGCAAGGGGCTCGCTTTGAAGACTTGGAAAAAGATCAAAAATCTTTGGCGACTATTGCCTGGCTCGAGCGCAAGTCAATTGATCAGGGCGGCCTGCTAAAGTACGTGCATGGCAAGGAATACCACGCTTTTAATCCCGATGTTGTGCAGGCTTTGCAAAAATCGGTACAGAGCGGTGACTACTCTACTTGGAGCACTTATGCCGAGTTGGTGAACTCTCGCCCAGTCACTACATTGCGTGATCTATTGAAGCTGCGCGACGATGTTCAACCAATCGACTTGAGTGAAGTGGAGCCGATGGAAAGTATCGTGCGTCGCTTTGACTCTGCTGCTATGTCGCTCGGTGCTCTTTCGCCAGAGGCGCACGAGGCCCTAGCTCAGGCTATGAATGCCTTGGGTGGTCGTTCTAACTCCGGCGAAGGTGGTGAGGACCATGCGCGTTTTGGTACTAATAAATCATCCAAAATCAAGCAGATTGCCTCTGGTCGTTTCGGTGTTACACCGCACTACTTATCTAACGCCGAGGTGCTGCAGATTAAAGTGGCTCAGGGCGCCAAACCCGGCGAAGGTGGGCAACTGCCCGGCGGTAAGGTAAATGACCTAATCGCTCGCCTGCGTTTCTCTGTGCCGGGTGTGACTTTGATTTCACCTCCGCCACACCACGATATTTACTCGATCGAAGATTTAGCTCAGCTAATCTACGATTTGAAGCAGGTCAACCCAAGCGCGCTAGTTTCAGTGAAACTTGTATCGCGTCCAGGTGTTGGTACTATCGCTGCCGGTGTGGCCAAGGCTTATGCCGATCTTATTACGATCTCTGGCTACGACGGTGGTACTGCCGCCAGCCCGCTCTCCTCTATTCGTCATGCTGGCTCGCCATTTGAATTGGGTCTTGCAGAAACGCACCAAACCCTGCGCGCCAACGACTTGCGCGGCAAGGTTCGATTGCAGGCTGACGGCGGTTTGAAGACTGGTCTTGATGTCATGAAGGCGGCTATTCTCGGCGCTGAGAGTTTTGGCTTCGGTACTGCGCCGATGGTGGCTTTAGGGTGTAAATACCTACGCATTTGTCACCTGAATAACTGCGCCACTGGCGTTGCTACTCAGCAAGAAAGGCTGCGTAAAGATCACTATATTGGTACTGTCGAGATGGCGATGAACTTCTTCAAGTTTGTCGCTATGGAGATGCGTGAATGGATGGCGTCGGTGGGTGTTCGCACCGTCGATGAATTGGTTGGTCGCGTTGATCTGTTGGCGATACTCGAAGGTGAGAGTGCTAAACAGGGTAATTTGGATCTGAGCCGTTTGGTTTATACCGACGATTTACTCGATTCTAAGCCCCAGATTTGTCAGCAGAGTAAGAACGATCCTTTTGACAAAGGCCAGTTGGCTGAGAAAATGGTAGAGGCTTGCCTACCAGCGATTGAGAATAAAAGTGGTGGCGAATTTAGCTTCCATCTGACTAATTGCGATCGCTCCATTGGTGCGCGATTATCTGGTGAAATCGCTAAGCGTCATGGCAATCAGGGTATGAACGACGCACCGATTAAGCTCAAATTGACGGGTATCGGCGGCCAGAGCTTCGGCGTCTGGAACGCCGGTGGTCTGGAAATGACACTGGAAGGCGATGCTAACGACTATGTCGGTAAAGGCATGGCGGGCGGCAAGTTGGTGGTCTATCCACCTAGGGGCTCCACTTTCAAGTCCAATGAAACCAGTATTATCGGTAACACGTGTCTTTACGGCGCTACCGGCGGCAAGCTATTTGCTGCCGGTCAAGCTGGCGAGCGCTGCGGTGTACGCAACTCTGGTGCGCACGTTGTGGTAGAGGGCGCCGGCGACCATTGCTGTGAATATATGACTGGCGGTATGGTGGCGGTACTGGGTAAAACGGGTGTCAACTTTGGCGCGGGTATGACCGGCGGCTTTGCCTATGTGCTCGACCAAGACAATACCTTTGTCGACCGCTACAATCATGAATTAATCGAAATACACCGTGTCGATACCGAGGCCCTAGAGGCCTATCGTAATCATTTACGTAGTGTTATCGACGAGTATGTTGCCGCGACAGGCAGCGACTGGGGACAAGAATTATTGACCAATTTTGACGATTATGTCGGCAATTTTTGGTTAGTGAAACCTAAAGCTGCGAGCCTCGGAGGCTTGCTGGAAAGCCTGACAAAGCGAGGCGAATGAAGGCCCGCGACTCGTCGCGGTGATCAATGCTGTGCGCTGCTAGGTTTAACGGCAGCGCTGGCAACTCGCAATACTCGTCACGCATATTAGTGGCACGCAGGTGAACAGGATAGAGGCAAAAATAATGGCTGGACGTTTAAGCAATAATTTTCAGTTTATTGATGTGGGTCGTAAAGACCCCAGCAAGAAAGCAATCGATACCCGCAAAAAAGAATTTGTTGAGATCTATCAGCCCTACACCGAAACAGAAGTGGCAGATCAATCTCATCGCTGTCTAGAGTGTGGCAACCCTTATTGTGAGTGGAAGTGCCCTGTGCATAACTTCATTCCCAATTGGTTGAAGTTGATTAGCGATGGTAATATTTTCGAGGCGGCCGAACTTTGTCATAAAACTAACTCACTGCCAGAAGTGTGTGGTCGTGTATGCCCGCAGGATCGTCTTTGCGAGGGGGCCTGTACGCTGAATGATGGTTTTGGCGCGGTGACTATCGGTAATGCTGAGAAGTACATTTCCGACACCGCTTTTGCGATGGGCTGGAAGCCTGATATGTCTAAGGTTAAGTGGACAGACAAAAAGGTTGCCATTATTGGTGCCGGTCCAGCGGGTATAGGTTGTGCCGATATTTTGGTGCGCAATGGCGTCAAACCGGTGGTTTTTGACCGTTATCCAGAAATTGGTGGTCTGCTGACCTTTGGTATTCCCGAATTTAAATTAGAAAAGTCTGTGCTGGTGCGTCGACGCGAGATTTTCACAGAAATGGGTGTTGAGTTCCGCCTTAATACCGAAATCGGCAAAGACATCGGCATGGAAGAGTTGCTCAACGACTATGACGCCGTGTTTATGGGCATGGGTACTTACAGTTACATGAAAGGTGGTTTTCCGGGCGAAGACTTACCTGGTGTTTTTGATGCGTTGCCGTTCCTTATTTCTAACGTCAATCGCAACATGGGTTTCGAAAAATCAGAAGACGATTTTATCAGTGTTAAGGGTAAGAAGGTGGTTGTCTTGGGTGGTGGTGATACCGCCATGGATTGCAATCGTACCTCCATTCGCCAGGGCGCAGAGTCAGTAGCTTGCGCATATCGCCGTGATCGCGACAATATGCCCGGATCTAAACGTGAAGTGGTTAACG
This sequence comes from uncultured Cellvibrionales bacterium, assembly GCA_963933095.1. GTDB lineage: Bacteria > Pseudomonadota > Gammaproteobacteria > Pseudomonadales > Cellvibrionaceae > UBA1124. The sequence goes on along the minus strand of CAWVSV010000052.1, from coordinate 10,121 downwards.
CAATCGAAGAGGGTGTTGAGTTCCTTTTCAATCGCCAGCCTGTTGCTGTTGTTGGTGAGGGCAAAGTTGAAGGTGTTAAGGTGGTGAGTACTCAGATGGGTGAGCCCGATGAGAATGGTCGCCGCCGCCCAGAAGTGATACCAGGGTCAGAGGAAATTATCCCTGCCGATGTAGTGTTGGTTGCCTTTGGTTTTCGTCCGAGTCCTGAGCCTTGGTTTGCAGATTACGATATCAACATTAATAGTTGGGGCGCAGTTGAAGCCGTAGAAAAACAAGAGTTTAAGTTTCAAACTAGTAACCCTAAAGTGTTTGCTGGCGGTGATATGGTTCGTGGTTCCGACCTAGTAGTTACTGCTATTTGGGAGGGGCGTGAAGCAGCTGACGGTATTCTGGATTATTTGAAAGTCTAAAATATACCTTTTACAGTATATTCTAGATCTAAAAGGGCCTTCTAGGGTCCTTTTTTTTGCCTGTAATCGGCTATGATTATAGGCTGATATTTACCTGTTTGAGTGTGAGATTAGCATGGCCGAACTGAAGAATGATCGTTTGTTAAGGGCGCTATTGCGCCAACCTGTTGATGCCACACCAGTGTGGATGATGCGTCAAGCGGGGCGCTATCTTCCGGAGTACCGTGCTAGTCGTACCAAGGCGGGTGACTTTATGGGGTTGTGCACGAATCCAGAAGCAGCGTGTGAGGTTACCATGCAGCCATTGGACCGCTACCCGAGTCTCGATGCTGCGATTCTTTTTTCTGATATCCTAACCATACCCGATGCCATGGGTTTGGGGCTGTATTTTGAAACCGGTGAAGGGCCAAAATTTCGCAAAACTGTGCGTAATGCCGCCGATGTTCAGGCGTTAAAAGTCATTAATACCGCTAAAGATCTTACCTATGTGACTGATGCCGTTAGCACCATTCGTCGTGAACTCAATGGTCGTGTGCCATTAATAGGCTTTTCTGGCAGCCCTTGGACACTCGCCACCTATATGATCGAGGGTGGATCTAGTAAGGATCATCGCCGCTGCAAAGCTATGGCCTTTAATCAACCAGAGGTTATGCATGAACTGCTAAGTGTTCTAGCCGACTCGGTTATCGATTATCTCAACTCACAAATTTTGGCCGGTGCGCAAGCTGTGCAAATATTTGATACCTGGGGTGGCGCATTGTCGCATGCTGCCTATCAGGAGTTTTCACTGGCCTATATGCAGCGTATCGTTAATGGCTTGATTAAAGAGCACGAGGGGCGTCGTGTGCCGGTTATTTTATTCACTAAGGGCGGCGGTCAGTGGTTGGAGTTGATGGCGAACACTGGGTGCGATGCTCTAGGCCTCGATTGGACCACTGAGATCGGCAGTGCGCGTCAGCGCGTGGGATCGCAGGTGGCACTGCAGGGAAATATGGACCCGACTATGCTCTACGCCTCGCCTGATCGTATTCGTCAGGAGGTCAGCTCAATACTTGCGGGTTATGGCTCAGGCACGGGCCATATATTTAACCTGGGTCATGGCATTACACCTGAGGTCGACCCTGCGCATGCCGGGGCATTTATTGAATCGGTTCATGAGCTTTCTGCAAAATATCACACAAAGTGAATCTATTGCAGCGTTACAGTTTCACCCAAATTTGGGTTTTATTGACCCTATGCAACACGGCTTGTCTGCAATAGCACCCAAAAATCTAGCAATTGTCAGCTATTACTTTAATTGCTCTTGCTGCTTCGCTAGTATTAATCACAATTAAATAGGTGTTGGGTTATGTTTGCAGCAGTTGGTGATTCAGCGATACGCCAAGGGGCTATCAAACAGATCAAGGTTGAAGTTCATCAAGTGACGGTGGGTATGTTTATCTCTCGTCTTGATCGGCCTTGGGATCTAACCCCGTTTCCTATTCAAGGATTTTACATACGCGATGCCGAAGAAATTAAGCAGTTAAAAATGCATTGTAAGTTTGTTTTCATCGATGTTGTTAAGGGTATAGCCCCGGTAATAATTAAGCTCAAAACCAGTTCAAGCGCTAAAAGCAATGCCAGCGCTAGTCGTCGCATTACCAAGAGACAGCAGGTTAGTGCCAGTTTAGCACCGTTAGATATTCGTCATAATATTTATATTCCCGCCGTAACGTCCTTAAAAATAGAGCTGGTTAAGGCCAAGCAGTTACATCTAAAAGTTTTTAGCGCTGTAACCGAGATCATGCTGTCACTGGAAAATAGTGGCGATATATCTGTGCAGGGCACTAAGCGGGTTGCTAGCGAAATGGTCGATAGTATACTTCGCAACCCTGATGCTTTCTCCTGGTTGTCACAAGTACGCGAGCATGATGCACACACCTACAGTCATGCCGTTCGATCCGCTGTTTTGGCGATTTTATTTGGCCGCCAAATCGGTCTGGGTAAACAGGACCTAAATGTTTTGGCGATGGGTGTGCTGCTGAAAGATGTGGGTAAAGTTAAAATTGACTCAGCTTTGTTGTTGTTGAGTGAACGCAATGCTGCTGAAGAGGCCGACTACGAAAAGTTTGTCGAATTGGGTATAGAAATGCTACGCGCTTCGGGCGATGTGGGCACGCGAGTCATAGGGGTGGTGGAGTCTCACTGCGAACGCCTTAATGGCACCGGTTTTCCCCAGCAACTAGCGGGCGATAAAATCCCACTATTGGCTAAAATTGCCGGCATTGTGACTTTTTATGATGAAGTGACTAATCCGCGGGGTGCGGCTCAACCAGTGGCGCCCTCAAAAGCAGTGTCGCAACTGTATGAGCTGCGCAATATAGCATTCCAAGAAGAGCTCTGCGTCGAGTTTATTCGCTCCATTGGACTTTATCCGACTGGCACACTCGTTGAGCTGAATACCGGTGAAGTAGGTGTGGTGGTTGAGCAAAATTTTAAGCGGCGCCTAAAGCCTAAAGTGATAGTGGTTTTGAATGCCTGTAAGGATCACATCTCAAGTCCATTTGTGGTTGATTTAGAGCTGGACGATCAATACAAGCAAGCGCTGATTGATGCGGGCAAGGTATCGTTTTCAGAGGCCGAAAAAATAGAAATTTGTCAGAGTTTAGAACCCGGTAGTTTTGATATCGATATCGCCAAAATTCGCGACGATTACCTATTCTCTAAAAAACGTAAAGGTATTTTCAGTTTCTTTAAGCGTTAAAAAAAGCGAATCCACTAAGTCACCTTTTTTGTACTTGTAGTATTGTTATTTTATTTGCCCCAGCGCTCGCCCCATCACTGTAGGGGTTCCTGCCGTATAGTCTTCATGCCAGAGCATTGCATCTTTACCAAATACCACCACTGCAGTTGAACCGAGTTTGAAACGCCCCATTTCTTCGCCTTTTTTCAGTTCAATCTTGTCATTTTGTGGGTAGTGAGTGGTTTTAATCTCGCGTTTTAGTGGCGAGGTTTGGCCGGCCCAAACTGTCTCAATAGAAGCCACTACCATTGCGCCCACAAGCACTACAGCCATCGGCCCAATATCGGTATCAAAAATACATACAGTGCGCTCGTTGCGGGCGAACAAGCGCGGCACGTTTTCGGCGGTGGTGTTATTGACTGAGAATAGGTCGCCAGGCACATGCACCATGCATTTCAGTTTGCCTCCCAGTGGCATGTGTACGCGGTGATAGTCCTTAGGGGATAGATAAACGGTGGCAAATTTACCGCCCATAAAGGGCTTGGCAATATCTAGGTCGCCGCCGAGCAATTCAGTCAGGCTGAAGTCTTGGCCTTTTGCTTGAAAAATTCGGCCATTTTTAATATCGCCCAGCTGGCTAATGGCACCATCGGCGGGGCTGACAATGCTGTTGTTAGCGGCATCGATAGAGCGGGCCCCCTCTTTTAGGGCGCGGGTGAAGAAATCGTTAAAGCTAGCGTAAGCGGTAGGGTCCTCGATTTCCGCCTCGCTCATATTGACCCCGTATTGCTGTACAAACCAGTTAGTGAAGGGGTTCTTGATCCAGCTGATAGACGTTTCTGCCAGCCAGCCAGCCATACGAGAAAGCGCGCGCTGAGGAATGATGTATTGCAGAGCGATAAATAGTTTGTCTTTCATTGCTTTTTGGTTCCAAAAAAATTAGATGTAATGACTGCGCTGAGGTTAGAAATTTTTTTGCTTGAGCAAGTTATTTTCGCATCTTGGCGCTGTCTTTATAGGTAATACACAATGATTTGGTCGCTTTTTTGCGTCCATGCAATCGCGACATATTGTTCATGTTGAACATAACTACAAAAATAACATTGCCCAAGTATAAAAGATCAATTCTCGATAGGTGTGTCTGTTCGATTGCCCCATTCTGACCATGAGCCGTGATAAGCGCGAATATTAAAGCCTAAACTCTTACCGATTAGGTAGGTTAGCCCTGATCGATGATGGCTCTGGCAATGCGTCACTATTTGCTGGTCTTTATTGATGCCAAGTACCGCCAGAAATGATTCTGCGTCTGCGCGAATACGCAGGTTGCGGTCGCGATCCATCAAATTAATCCAGTCGCAATTAATGGCGCCGGGAATATGCCCGCCGCGCGCAGAGAATACTTTTTCGCCGCGATACTCTTCCGGGCTGCGGGCATCTAGGACTGCAAAATTATCGGTATCGAGTTCAGCGAGTATGTCGTCGGTTTCGGCAATGACGCTGCGATTCAAGCTTGGCAAGGTATATTCTCTTTGAGAAACAGTGACTTGTTCGCTTTGTTCTGTCAAACCAAGGCCGCGCCAGGCATGAATACCACCGTTGAGGTAAGAGAATTTTTTGTGCCCCATCACCTCAAGCGTCCAGATAAAACGTCCGGCCCAGCCGCCGCCCTCATCGTCATAGGCGATAACATGAATGTCATCGGCCAAGCCTAAATTAGCCCCTATTTGCTGCAGGCGTTGATTACTGGGTAAGCGACCTGGCACGGGTGGCTCGCCGCACATTAAGCTTTGAAAGGGCAGGTGTATGGCGCCGGGCACGTGGCCTTGTAAATAGCTGGCTTCGCTGCTGAGGTCTACCACTAACAATTTGTCGTGTTCGAGCGCGGCTTGCAGTGCTTCGGGTTCAAGGATTAAGGGTAAATTCATACTAAATAACTCATCGGTTAGGTCTTGCGGCCTTTATCGGCCAGACTGTCCAAAATAGCAAGGTAGCTGTTAAAGCGAATTTCCGATAGCTCGCCGCTCTCTAGGGCTGTATTGATGGCGCAGCCGGGCTCAGTGTTATGTTTGCAGTCGCGGAATTTGCAGTAACCTATATAACTGCGGATATCGACAAAGCCCTCTATGACGTCGCGCGGCTGCATGTGCCAGAGGCCAAATTCACGAATACCGGGGGAGTCGATTAGCTTTCCTCCGCCAGGAAAATGAAACAGCTGGGCGGTCGTAGTGGTGTGCATACCTTTCTGATTCGACACCGATAGAGGGCCCACTTTCAGGTCTGCTTCGGGCAGTAGAGCGTTAATGAGTGACGACTTACCAACGCCGGATTGGCCGACAAAAACACTGGTGTAGTCGGCAAGGTACTCGCGCAACTTGTTGAGGCTATGGCCCTTGTTTTCAAATTGCGCTGATACTGCCAGTACCGTATAGCCGAGATCTTCATAGGTTTGGTGAAGGTATTCAATATGCTCGCGGTTGTCGTCAGTGACTAGGTCGATCTTGTTGATAAGTACAATCGGCTCAATACCCGTGACTTCGGCGGCCACTAGGTAGCGGTCAATAAGGCCGGCATGGGGGTAGGGAAAAGGCGCCACAACAATGATAATACGATCGATATTGGCAGCTACTGTTTTGAGATCACCATAGGGGTCGGGGCGATTCAGCGCTGTTTGGCGAGGCTGTACGGCCACGATCACGCCATTGGGGTTGCCGTCACGCCAGATAACTTTGTCGCCGGTAACGAGAGAGCCCAAATTTGCTCGGAAGTGACAGCGCTTGCTGATCGGCACTTGCCCCTCATCAAGGCTTTCACCTGCCGCCGCGGCCTCTTCAATTAGCACTTGAGTACCGAAATGAGATATTACCAATCCATGCTGTTCGGGGCCTAGGTCGCCTTCATCGAGTTTTTCATTGGCACGCGCGCTGCGTTTGTTTGCGCGGTCGGTGCGTTCCTGCTGAATTTTATCGATACGCCACGCCTGACGGCGATTTAATTGTCGTTTTGCCATAGTTTCACCGGGACCTTTACAGGATTGTTATTTTGCTCTTTGGCAGCGTCATTTAAGGCGCCTAATTTTATTGCAAACCCACTCAGTCGGTTGTTTATAATACATAAATTCCCTACTTGTGTTGGCTTGCGCTTCGCCAGACAACAAAATCTCGTCTTCTGCAACGGCTCTCTCATTGTATATAGGCCATCAAATGGCTAATCTAGTCCATAAATGCAGACAGTGTAATGGATAAAGGGCGAGTCTAAAAATGAGCAGTGAAAACAATTTGATCTGGATTGATCTAGAGATGACCGGTTTGGATCCAGACAGCGATGTTATTATCGAAATCGCCACCATAGTTACCGATGCAGATCTCAATGTCTTGGCCGAAGGGCCAGTTTTTGCGATCAAGCAGCCAGATGCTGCACTAGCAGGTATGGATGGGTGGAACACCAATCAGCACGGTAAGTCTGGGCTTACTCAACGCGTTAAAAGCTCTGCAACTAGCGCTGCAGAAGCCGAGGCGGCTACGATTGCTTTTCTAGAAAAATGGGTGCCCAAGGGTAAGTCGCCTATTTGTGGTAACTCAATTTGTCAGGATCGCCGTTTCTTGGTCCGCGGGATGCCTGTGCTTGAGCGTTACTTTCACTACCGCAATCTAGATGTTAGCACCGTGAAAGAATTGGCGCGTCGCTGGCAGCCTGAAGTGTTGAAAGGGGTAAAGAAGACCGGGGCGCATTTGGCGATGGATGACATCAAAGACTCGATCGCCGAGTTGCAGCACTATCGCGAACATTTCTTCAAGTTCGAAAATCCAAGCTACTTTTAATCTTCCGCTTTCTGCGCTTATTAGGTTGGGCCTGCTGTGCAAGCGCCCAGTCTATGTGTTCCTGTACCATGTCGTTAGTGTCATCGCGCTTGGCTTTGAGTGTAGCGATGATTTCTTCACTCGAGGGTGCATTCCCCAATCCCACGGCTAAATTACGCAGCCAGTTACTGTAACCGGCGCGGCGTAGGGCTGAGCCCTCGGTATTTTTTAGAAATTCTGCCTCAGTCCACTGAAATAAATCGACCAGCCGGCTGCTGTCTAGATTGTGACGCGGGCTGAAATCATTTTCCTCGGTGAATTGAGCGAATTTATTCCAAGGGCAAATGGCTTGACAGTCGTCGCAGCCAAATACACGGTTGCCGATGGGTTCGCGAAACTCGACCGGTATTGGCCCTTGATTCTCGATGGTGAGGTAGGAGATACAGCGATTGGCATCGACAGTGTAGGGCTCGGGAAAGGCGTCGGTTGGGCACACTTTTAAACAGGCAGTGCAGTCGCCGCACTTATTCTTGGCTATTTCGACATTAATTGGCAGGGGAATATTGGTAAATATTTCGCCGAGGAAAAACCAGCTGCCAGCTTTATCATTGATAATAAGTGTGTGTTTGCCCGCCCATCCGAGTCCTGCTTTTTCGGCCAGAGGCCTTTCCATTACCGGCGCTGAGTCAACAAAAGCGCGTTGACTGATTTGTATGTCGGGAAACAAATCGGCGGCGGCGGTCTCTAACTGTTTGGCGAGGGTAGTCAGTCGCTTGCGAATCAACTTGTGATAATCGCGGCCGAGGGCATAGCGCGAGACATAGGCTTTGGTGCCATCCTTTAATATTTTGATCTGCTCGGTATTGGCGGGTAGATAATCCATGCGCGCCGAGATCACCCGCAAAGTGCCAGGTAGCAACTCACTGGGGTGTGAACGCATGCTCTCGGTGACGGTACCGTGTGCATCCATCCAACCCATGCCCGCGTTATAACCTTTGGCCAGCCATTGCTGCAATTTGGGTTCGTGGCGGCTGAGGTCTATATCAGCAATACCCACCTGCTGAAAACCTAGCTCACGGCCCCAGTCTTGAACTTGCTCAGCGAGTTTTTTTAGGGCCGCACTAGTGTCGGTAGTAATCGTCATAGGTGTTGTCTGTCGGTGGTTACCTTATAATTCTTATATATTTTACTCTTAGCGCTCTTATTCTCAAAGGCCAGACTATGAACGACGCTCATGAAAACATTGCCAGCGATGGCTCCGAGCTACTGCCGCTAGAACTCTATACGGCCGCTGAGGTCCGCGAACTGGATCGTCTGGCTATTGCCAGCGGCATTGCTGGTATCTCTTTAATGAAGCGCGCCGGCCACGCCGCGTTCAATGTGCTGATTAATGAATGGCCAGAGTGCGAAGGCCTGACGGTATTTGTCGGTGGCGGCAATAACGGCGGTGATGGCTACGTCATTGCCGCGCTGGCAGCACAGCGCCTAATGCCGGTGGAAGTGGTGACCATTTCTGCGCCTGCAGGGCTTAATGGTGATGTCCAAACAGCCTATCAATACGCGCTACAAGAAGGTGTGCAGTGCATTTCACTCGATCAATGGGAGCCCAAAGGCGGGCGGGTGATTGTTGATGCTCTGCTTGGTACCGGTTTGTCGGGTAATTTACGCGAGCCCTTTGCCATGGCTATTGCAGCTATTAATGACAGCGGTTTAGCAGTATTGGCGATGGATGTGCCATCGGGTATGTGTGCCGACACGGGTTCTGTAGCTGTGGGCTCGGTAGCTGTGGCCGCGCAAGTGACGGTCGCTTTTGTCGGAGTTAAGCGCGGACTGTTAACCGGGCGAGGCCCCGAATTGGCTGGTGAAGTTTATTTTAATGATCTCGAAATCACCAGCGAGATATACACTCAAGTGCCGGTTGCCGCTGAGTGCATCGATCTGCCTGAGATGTTGGCAAACCTGCCGATGCGAGCGGCTGATACCCATAAGGGCGAACTCGGCCATGTGATGATTATTGGCGGCGATTATGGCTTTGGCGGTGCGGTGATTTTGGCAGCAGAAGCGGCGGCTCGGGCCGGCGCAGGCTTGATCAGTGTAGCGACGCGGCCCGAGCATGTGTCTGCGCTATTAGCGCGCTGCCCAGAGGTTATGGCGATTGGCATAACCTCTGGGCAAGAGTTAGAGCCATGGTTGGCACGCCCGAGCGTATTGGTGGTTGGGCCCGGTCTGGGCCAAAGCCCTTGGTCCGAGCAAATGCTACAGCAGGCCGATGCCGCTAATTTGCCGATGGTCGTGGATGCCGATGCGCTGACTATTCTCAGTGCTAATCGAGTGATTACTATCGAATCGCGCGAAAATTGGCTACTAACTCCGCATCCCGGTGAGGCTGCGCGGCTGTTAAAGCTGTCTACGGCAGAGGTGCAAGCGGATCGGTTTGCTGCCGTTAGGCAGCTGCAGACACGATTTGGCGGTGTCGCTCTGCTCAAGGGTGCGGGCAGTTTGATCGCTGATAGTAGCGATATCGTCTCGTTGTTAACCGAGGGCAACTCGGGCATGGCTTCTGGGGGTATGGGCGATGTGCTGTCGGGTTTGCTGGGTGCTCTAATTGCACAGGGTATACCTCTGGCGCGAGCCGCTAAACTGGGCTCTGCGCTTCACGCTGCCGCCGCCGACGCTGCAGTTACCAATATAGGTGTGCGCAGTTTGTTGGCGAGTGATCTTTTGCCATACGTCTGCGACCTGCTGGCGCAAGCCGATGCTTAACACACATTGGGCGGTATTGATCGAAGGCGAGGCTGCTATGGTCGCTTTTGGTGAACAGTTGGGTCATGCGTTAGCTGCGCGGCTCGATGAGGGGGTCACGGTGTTTTTACTGGGTGATCTCGGTGCGGGAAAAACCACGCTCAGTCGTGGTGTCTTGCGTGCATTCGGACATTCAGGTCCAGTTAAGAGCCCCACTTATACGCTAGTGGAGCCTTATGCACTGGGCGATCTTAACGTAAATCATTTTGATCTTTATCGCCTGGGTGACCCGGAAGAATTGGAGTACATGGGCATTCGCGACTACTTTTCTGCCGACAGCTTGTCGCTGGTGGAATGGCCGCACCGCGGTGAGGGTTTTTTGCCCCAACCCGATATTACAGTTACAGTGACGGTCAGCGGTAATGGACGTCAACTGAACCTGCAGGCGGG
>CAWVSV010000051.1:0-18372 GCA_963933095.1 uncultured Cellvibrionales bacterium | reverse complement strand
CAAGACGACTACTAAAAAAACGGCTGCTAAGCCAAGCGTGAAGATAGCCAAGACGACCACTAAAAAAACGGCTGCTAAGCCAAGTGTGAAGATAGCCAAGACGACCACCAAAAAAACGGCTGCTAAGCCAAGTGTGAAGATAGCCAAGACGACCACCAAAAAAACGGCTGCTAAGCCAGCTGTCAAGAAGGTAGAAGTTACTGCTAAGCCTGGCGCTAAACAACGCGGCCGCCCAGCCAAGGCTAAAACTACTGTTTAATTGCGATTGTTTTCTGCATAAAAAAGCGGCGCCCTTGGGCGCCGTTTTTTTATATGAGTGTAATGATAAATAGCTGTTACGGTATAATTTGCACCCTTGCTATAAATGTATGGTGGTAAAAATGCAAGGAAGTAGAGGTAGACGATTCTCGCTACATAATTTCTGCAGTTACGCTGTTATTAGCGGTCTAAGTCCGATGGCTACCGCGGCGGCTATATTCAGAAGTCCATCTGACGCAATAGCATAGCCCTTTGGGATAGATTTTTTCAGCATCAAAGGCGGCGACAAAACGCTCTCTCGTTTTCTTAATTATGCACTAGAAGCCAACCTTTAATGATTCAAGTAAAAGTCCGCGTTTTTCATTGTGCCGCTTCAGTTGCTGCTAACAGCCTGCCACATCAGTAGATGTACTGGCAATAATTCTGCCGCACGACTGGTTGCCGATTGAAAAAATATAGAGCTGACTAAGCTATGTGTGGTTGATTTCAACCGAAGAATTCAATACCGGCCATTGGCCGCTATTAGGCGAATCATGAACTTTTTACGACGATCAAGCACAGAGTATTTTATATGCTGCCGCAAGCCTGAAGCAAATACCGCTACTACATCGGTAGCCCATTAACGTAGATGGATAAGGCTACAATTTAGCATTCATAGAGTGAATCTAATGCAGCACAGGATAGGTCGCTAAAGGTTAAGGTTTCTGCGTACTCACCGGACATTTATCAAAATATAGCGATTTCTTAAAATAAATTTAACATAGAGTCTTACAAGAAAAAGCCTGATGTATAACTATTGTTGTATATTTATGTCAAAAAATCTTCTGACCGCCGCACCGTTTAAGTAGTTTAATGCAAACAAACTGGACACTATCACTACACTATTAATCAATAGCGACTGAGCGCTTAACATACTTAAGTCGAATTGAAAGTAACTATCAACAAAAATAAATAAAGCGGCCAGTAAATATATATATAGCAGCGAGATTTGTAGCAACCAAGTAGCATAAATACGATTTATTAAACCAATGCCTAGGTATAAACAGAGAATACTAGGCAACAACAAATTTGATACTGGTAATCCATGGTACAGATGCGCCCAACCAAGTAATAATATATTGAATAGCGCTACTAATTTAAGCCCCTGCAGTTTTGACTCAACCGGCAGACCACACCATTTCAAACGCTGTTTTAGCGGACGAATATAGCCCATACAAACATCTTGCAAAACTAACATCACAGGGGTGAGTAATAGGGTTAAAACAGTCGAAAAAACTAAACCGTAAACAATCGCACTAGCCAGTGATTTCCAATAAGAGCCAACGACACCGCCATAAACCATATTGCGATCAATGATATCAATACTTAAACCCAGCGCCAACGGTAACAATCCTAGAATAGTGGTCGCGGTGGTTAAGAATACCGGCCGCAAACGCTGCGCACCGGACATAATGGCTGCATCACCCGCACTCATGTGTGGGTGAACCTTTCGCAGGTGGTTGTAAGTGTCAATTAAAACAATATTGTTATTCACCACTATGCCGGCCAATGCAACGATACCGACACCGGTCATGATGGTGCTAAAACTTGACTGAGTTAGCCAGAGGCCTAACATAACCCCCGCTGTGGCCATGATAACCGCCGACAAAGTTAATAGCGCCTGATAAAAACTGTTGAACTGAGTCACCAGTAATATAAACATTAGAAACAAAGCTAAACTAAATGCTGAACCGAGAAAAGCCTGCGATTTTTCCTGTTCTTCATTAGCGCCGCGAAAATTCACCTCGACGGCGGCATCAATCGGGTTCTCGACCAGCCAGATTTTAACTTTTTCGACCATATCATCAGCGAGCACGCCTTCTTCGACATCGGCCATAACTAACATATACTCGCGACCATCTAAGCGCTGCACTTTATCAACCATCGGTCTGGCGACACGTGTAACAAAACTGCTCAGCGGTACCGAGCCCTGCGAGGTATTAACTTTAAGCTGATCGAGCGCTTGAATACTGCGCTCAGAAAACGGATAACGAATACGAATATCCACTTCATCGTCGGCATCATCGGGGCGATACTCACCCACTTTTATGCCATTAGTGACCAACTGTACCGCGCGACCCACTTCTACTACGTCGGCCCCTAGCTGCGCCGCGAGTGCGCGATCAACTTGCAATTGCCACTCAATACCTGGCAGCGGCGAGGTATCAGTAACATCTCGCAAACCCACTATATCGGTCTCTAAACGCTGGCGTAAATCGCGTGTCGTGCGGAGCAATTTATCACTGTCGGCGGAGGTCAACTGTAGTTGCACTGGTTTACCCACCGGTGGCCCATCTTCCATGGCATTAGCCGTGGCGTAAATACCGGGAAGCGTTTTTATTTTATCGCGAATATCGGCGTACACATCGAAGGTTGAGCGCCCCAATTCTTCTGGGTCATAAAGCTCAATCAACATGGAGCCAATTTGATCCTTCTCTGGCGGCCTAGAACCAAATTGCTGCGGCGCGCCGGGACTGGCTACCGAGTAAAGTACCTTTACCCCTGGAGTTGCCAGTATTTTTTCTTCTACCTGAGCCACCAATAGCTGCGCCTCCAGTACCGAGAGGTTGCCCTGCGCGCGCACAGACGCAGTGCCGTATTTTTGTTCTGTCTTAACAAAAAATTCTACACCGTTGTTGAAATTGACAAATAAAGTAAAACTTGCCACCAAAACAGTAAGCGCCAGAAAAAGCATTTCGCGCGGATAGCCCACCAATTTTTGTAATAGCCGTGCATAGCGCCCAGTAATACCCGGCAATGCCGTGGACGCACCTGTTTCTAAGTTTTGTAAGTAAGCTGTAGTTCTGCTGTCAATTTTACTTTTGCCCAGCACCGAGCCAATCGCCGGAGCAAACAGCAGCGCATAAAATAACGAGCCCGCCAATACTGCAAATACCGTTACCGGTAGATAGCGCATAAATTCCCCAGCTACCCCGGGCCAAAACATAATCGGTAAAAATGCCGCCAGTGTGGTGGCTGTAGAGGCGACCACTGGCCAATACATTCGCTTTACCGACAGCGAGTAAGCGACTTTACTGCTCATGCCTTCGGCCATTTTTCGATCGGCAAACTCGGTTACCACAATGGCACCATCAATCAACATACCGAGCGCCAACAACATGCCGAACAGCACCATAAAATTAAACGAAAAACCGATATAAAGTAAAATAATCGCCGCCGATAATAGTGAAAAAGGCACTCCCAGGCCGACTAAAATTCCTGAGCGCACACCCAGTGCTGCAATAATCACAACCATAACCAAGATCATGGCGGTGAGAATGTTGCCCTGCATCTCGGTCACCATACCTAAGGCAAATTCCGACTGATCCATTAAATAATCTATCTCGACTCCCTGCGGAATCTCGGCCGATAGACTCTTGGCAATATCCCGCACCGCTTGGGTCACCTCAATATCATTGGCTTCGATGCGTTTTTTTACCTCAATGGCAATGGCATGTTTTCCGTTAGCACTGGTGTACTGCGACGCATCTTTAAAGGTCCGCCGAATATCGGCGACATCACTGAGTGTCACCACACCGCTTGCAGTCCATTTTAACGGCAGCTGATAGACGTCTTCGCGGGTCTCGATCAAACTCGGAACTTTTACCGCAAACCGACCTGCGCCTGTGTCTAACTTGCCGGCGGGTATCAATAAGTTATTACTGGCAATGGCGCGCCCGAGGTCAGTACTGGTAATTTGGTAATGTTCCAACTTGGCGGGGTCAACGATAGCCTCAACAACCTCTTCGCGCTGACCGGTTAAATCCGCCGCGAGTACCGATGGTAAGGTTTCAATCTGAGCCTGTAAGCGTTTTGCGGTATTAAATAATACTCGCTCTTGTACATCGCCCGAGATGGTTAAAATAATGGAGGGAAAGTCCTGTGCCGACACCTCTTTCACTTCCGGCTCTTCGGCATCAAGGGGTAGCTCTGCACGAGCCCGATCTACTGCAGTACGCACATCTATAATGGCTTGATCGAGGTTCTGTTCGGCTTCAAACTTCACCACCAGATAGACACTAGATTCACGTGCAGTAGCTGTGATTTCTTCAACGCCCTCTAACGCTCTGAGCTCTTTTTCGAGTGGGCGAATCAGTAAGCGGGCGCCATCTTCAGGGGAGATGCCTTCCTGAAACACAGTGACCACAGCGATAGGAATGGAGGGGTTAGGCGAGGCCTCTATCGTCATGTTAGCGCGTGCAACAATACCGGCTACTACGATCAGTAGTAGCACGCAAAAGGTGCTGCGAAAATGCGTTACTGCGGAGTCGAGTAATTTCACAGCGCCACGCCCGTGTTATCAAATTGGTGTACGCTCGATTGCTCGACAATAGTCGTCACAACTTGTTCGCCCTCGCTGACATAGTGCTGGCCGACACTAATCACTAGAGCTTTGGCGGGCAGCCCTCGGACCCAAACCCCCGCGGTGTCACCACCAACAATTTCCACCGCTTGAAATACGACCCGATGATCGCTATCAAGAATTCTAAGCCCCAAGCTACCGGCGTCATCGAGTAACAACAATGCCGGTGACAATCGATGCGCTGTACCCGCCCCCGCGTACAACAAGACATCTGCAGTAATACCGCTGCGTAGTAAAGCGTTTGGGTTAGGCACAGCCACTTCAATACGAAAGGTTCGAGTGGTGAGGTCCGAGTCGTGGCCGATAAAGCGTAAAATACCTTCGACAGTTTGCCCATTTAACAGCCTGACCTCAGCTTTTGAGCCGAGCCTCAATCGTCCGACATCCGTTTCTGAAACCTGACCACTGATTATCAGAGGGTTTAATTCCAACAAGGTTGCACAAGCATCGCCGCGTTCCATCAGATCGCCAACTTCAACCTGACGAGTATCGACAATACCGCTGAACGGTGCTTTGAGTTTGAGATTATCGAGGTCGAGTGCGCGCCGGTGCTGTACGGCTTTAGCAGAATCCAATGCGGATTTAGCCGCCGCGATTGCCGTGCGAGATTGATATCCCGCTGATTTCAATCGCTGGGCGCCGGTGTAATCCATTTGCGCTTTTTTTTGCGCTGTGACTGCCTCCTCAAAAAGCAGCTGGCGATCTTCTGTCGCCAGCTGACAAATGATCTCGCCCGCCGCTACGTGTGCGCCCTCAACTACCGGTACGGCGACCACTAAACCACCAATTTGGGCGCGCACTAAAACTTTGCGATTGGCTTCACTGCGAGCGCGCACTTTGAGCGGCTGAGCAAACACTTGAGACTCGCTATAGTGGGCAACCACTCGGGCTGCACTAGGGGATTCAGCAGCAGCTTCGCGGCTATCAGCACGCATAGACTTAACCCAAAGGCCACTGCCGATCCACAAGCACATAGCAACCACAAGCCCCAGAGCTATGGTGTTATTTTTTCGAGCGAGGCATTGCTGAAGAGTTTGCATTAATAATTTGGCTCCGAGTCTTTTACAGGGATTTTACACTAAGACTCTATGGCCACGACGATAAAGGTCGCTGTGCGTTCGAGATCAAACAGTATGACCGTATCAGCCAATGCCTGGCAGGGCTTTTGTAGCTTGTTAGCTCGTCAGTCCGTCAAGTAACAATACGAAATACGGTATCAACACTGCAAACTGTCAGGGAGATTGATGCCTTACCATTTTGCAAAAAAGTGAGCCGAAAATAACGGTTTAATGATTACTGGCGGATAATATCATGCCACACTGTATTAGCTGTATTAGCTGTATTAGCTGCATTAGTTGTGTTATTGCTCTTAACAGAAATACTTATGTATCGACACTCTCACAGTGCAAATATTAAAGCCTGATAACACAAACCTTTTTAAGTCATATATATTTTACGGCAAAGGGCCTTAATTTGACTGTTATTAGCCTTTAGTTTGCCTTGAACAACGCTGTAATGTCAGTACAGTAAGGGTACTGCCGCTAATATCAGCCTGTAACCATCGAGAGTGACGCTATGATCAGTATATCTATCAGCCGCTTAGGTCTCTGTTTATTTCTGCTATGCATTGCCTCGATGACCTTGGCTGTCGAGCAACTCAATGGCCTGTCCAGTCACACCGAACTAAAAAAAGAAAATTTTATTGCCGCGCTTTACGTGACTACTTTAACCTCTGACGCCCAAGTAGCCCTGCAAAAATCGGCACCGATGCACATGGAAATTCGCGTACTGGCGCCAAAACTGTCTAAACGTCGCTTTAACCGGATGTGGATTGAAGGTATGGCCATTAATAGCTCGGGCAGCACTCTGACAAAGCAGGCCGACAACATGGTGAAATTCACCCGCTTCTTTAAGAACCATTTAATCGCCGGTGACATTATTGAGCTGCGCAACACCTCGGATGAAGGCACCCTTGTTGTTCTCAACAATGTAGAGCTTGGCAACATTAATAACTCCGACTTTTTCTATTTACTACTGCGCACCTGGATAGGCAAAGTGCCCTTGTCCTCTAATTTTCGCGCTGAAATTCTTGCCGGTGGTGACATCGACAGCGACTTGCAAGCTCGCTTTGTTGGTATTAGCCCCAGCGATGAACGTCAGCAACAAATTTCTGCTTGGTTAACACCCAAAAAGCGCGATGCTGTTGCCGCCACAACCACGGCCATTGTCTCAACAGCCACTATTAGCACAACAGCGCCAGAGCCTGAATCGATGGGTACAGACCCTAAAATCGCGGCACCTGAAATTGCAGCCCCGACTCTGGCCTTTAATTCTCAGCCAGAAGTCGCAAAGACAGGATCTACACTGACAGCAGGGACTGATAAAAGTGAAAGTGAAGGTGATAACGTCGAGGTATTAACGGCTGAATCTCTACTGGCCCGGCAGCTCTATATCTCTACCATGTTAAGACATGCTTATAGCTATATTAAGTATCCAAGAAAAGCGGTCCAAAGCGGCTGGGAAGGCAGCGTAAGGCTATCTGTTATGGTAGACCGCGAAGGTAAAGTCAAAAGTATATTGCCCATAGAGGAGACTGAGTACAAATCGCTCAATAAAGCGGCCCGAAAAGCCATTGAAAAAGCCTCGCCCTTCCCGACTATGCCGGTTAGCATCAAAGGCGATGACTTTGAATTCTCTATGCCGATAGTATTCCGCTTAAAGTAGTCCCCATGGGCCAGTCATAAAAGAACGCGCTTATATTCAGGATGAATCATATGCCATGGGCACATGTGACGCGCAGTACCGAAAACTGCATCCTGCGTGTTCTACATACACGCCGCACCAAGCGATAAGCGGCGATATTCAGGGTAAAGCAATTACTCTGGGTTGGTAACGAGCAAGAGTGGCCACAGCCATTGAGGTATCGTTATTGAATAGAAGCCAGTAAATGGGCAATAACCTTGCGGACACCGTCGATTTCCATGTTCGAATGAGTACTTAGCTTGCCTAGATGCACCCGATGCAAATGCAGACACGGAGTCGCTTTGTCCATCTCGCGAAGATCGCCTTTCATAAGCACAGGCAGAAAAGGGTCGTTCTGCGGGCGACGCAGGTTAATTAAGCGAATACCTGTCTGTAATGGCACTTTTCGATAGCGAATTTTGCCGCTTTTAAACGGGATGGTAAGTTGTACACCGCCACCATTTTCACCCGGAATAATATACAGGCCCGTGGCACTCACCGCAGCCTCGGGTATACCGTGAAATGTATCGTGATGGGCATAAGGGTTAGGCAGAATCACCAGTTTTCTATTTTCTTCCTGAGGGAAGAAAATGTTGTAATTGGTGTATAGCTGGCCGACGGTGCCGGAGAATACGCAGAGCTTATTCTCAAAACCCATAGCAAAATCAATAGCTTCTTGCTTTTGATTAAAACCGTCGAGTTCCCAAACTAAATCTTTATTCTCGTCTGCAAGTTCCACTAAGGTGTTCCCTGTTAACCATCACCAAATACAATAGTAATGTAAGATTAGCCTTATATGTAATTTTTTGATGTTTTTTTAAAAAAACTAAAAAAGCCGATTGTCTTCTGTTTTTTGAGCAGCTGTCTATTATATCTTTGGTTCAATAGCTTTTAGCTCTGCTCTAACAAAGCGCCTCAAATGTTTCTCCATATTATTGGACAATTAAGGCATGTAAGCAGATGAGGTTTGAGAATGGTTGTAAAAATGATTAAAGGGGCAACAATGAATAAGCCCGCTCAAGTTTTAGTCCTAGTAGTGCTAATCAGCTCTATGTTTAGATGCATCACTGACCTGTATATAGGAATAAAGTAATCACCATCTCTATACGAACAACGACAACATCTTTAGTTTTAGCGACACGCAACTGATTGCAATAATACAACTTGGGCACCCGAGGAGGCAATAAACCTTATGCGCAACACCGGGCGCAACGGGCTACCACTGCCTAGCCACGCCAAAGCGCTGCAGCTAAAGTAAAACACCTGACATCTAACAAGAGCTCTCCACTTAACCGCGGAATCACGGAATGTTAACTGCGACTTCAAGCAAATTGCCGTCAGCTTTAACTTTTGTGACGTTCGGTACCAATCGACAAGGGTGACCGCACGTTTTGGCTGCCTCCGAGCATGATGCCAATCCAGCGAGTGTCATCGACACTTTCTAAAGCAATTTTGACCATAACAGTCAACGGTATCGACAGTAACATCCCCACCGGCCCCAACACCCATCCCCAGAACACCAAGGACAAAAACGCGACTAAGGCGGACAAATCGAGTCCTCTACCCATCACACGTGGCTCAATCATATTACCAACCACGGTGTTAATCACCAGATAGCCCGCCGCCGTCCACACCGCCTCACTCACACCCAATTGTACTAAGGCCAGTAATGTCGTCGGTATAGCCGCAATAATTGAGCCTATGGTGGGAATAAAATTTAAAAAGAATGCCAGCACGCCCCACAAAATAGGGTAATCGACGCCGATAATAGTCAGCCAAGTAGCTGCCAATATACCGGTAAAAATACTGATTACCGTTTTCAGTGCCATATACCGATTGACGCTAGCAGTAAAGCGGCGCAGCGCTGCAACACTCGCGGAAGAGCCCTGATGGGCATTTTGTAACCGCTCGGCAAAGCGCATATCTTCGGCCAAGATGAACGCCACCGTCAGTAAAATCATAAAGGCATTGGTCATTACATTGCCGAAAGAGGCGAGAGTATTACCGGCCAGAGCGAGCACTGAGCTGGGCTTAAAGGTTTCTCGCATCATCTCCGCATCTATGCCCAGTCCCTTGGACTGCAGCCATAGCCGGAAACCACGAGTCATCTCCTCTAAGCGCAACTGATACTCAGGCAGGTCATAACGAAAACTGTTAATTGAAGCCCCAACAACAGCGCCAGCCCCCAAGCCAATAATCACCACCAGACTGAGCATAATGAGTAGCGCCAACCATCCGGGAACCCCACGCTCTTTCATCCAGTTCAGCGGCGACGCACAGAGCACGGCAATAAATACCGATAGTAAAAATGGCACGAGTAAATCTACCGCAGTACGCATACCAGCGACTACCACCACAAAAGCGGCGGCGACAATAATAAAGCGGCTAACGGGTGTAGTTGCAACGGTCAACATAGCGACAATTCCTTGTTATTGACTGCGGTCAGATGGCTGACGCAGTTCCTGCGAAACCTCTTGTAACAGCAGGCGAAGCTCTTCGATACCGGCGTTGGAAAATAGGTAAGGGGCAAGTAAATCGCCGCGATACTCTCGTTCCTCAATATCTAGACAACGCTGGCGAATGGATTCTAAATAGGCATTATTGGCTATCGGCATACCACTAAAAACACTCCAATCGCTGTCTGTGGCTTGGCCGGTAACCACCAGCTCCAACAGAGCTATGACATTGGCCGCTTCGATACGGTAATAAGGTGTTTTAACCCACAACAGTAATCCGATTGTGACGATAACAAAAATCAGTGTTAAAACAAAAGTCGCCAGCATTAGTACTCCTATAGTTTAAGGTAACACTGGTGACTCTAACTCGAATGCAAGACTAATTAATGTTCGCGGGTAGCGAGGAAGCGGACATCCGGATAACGCTCTATCGCCAAATTCAAATTGACCCTTGTAGGGGCAAGATAGGTCAGGTGACCACCGCCATCAATGGCAAGGTTGTCAGCACACTTGCGCTTAAATTCTTCGAACTTTTTAGGGTCATCGCACTCCACCCAGCGAGCCGTATTAACACTAATAGACTCGTAAATGGCTTCAACCTTGTACTCATCTTTCAAGCGATAGGCCACCACTTCAAACTGCAATACACCGACCGCACCGACAATCAGGTCGTTATTTTTCTGCGGACAAAATACCTGAGTGGAGCCCTCTTCCGATAATTGCTGCAGGCCTTTTTGTAACTGCTTGGTTTTCAGCGGATCTTTCAAACGAATGCGACGAAAAAGCTCTGGAGCAAAGTGCGGAATACCGGTGTATTTAAGTTCTTCACCCTGAGTGAAGGTATCACCAATTTGAATCGAACCGTGGTTGTGTAAGCCAATAATATCGCCAGATATTGCAGTTTCTACCGCTGTGCGATCACCCGCCATAAAGGTTACCGCATCGGAAATACGAACATCTTTACCGATACGCACATGGCGCATCTTCATACCCTTGTCATAGGTGCCCGAACAAACGCGCATGAATGCAATACGATCGCGGTGTTTAGGGTCCATATTGGCCTGAATTTTAAAGATAAAACCCGAGAACTTTTCCTCATTTGGTTCGACTTCGCGCTCTTTAGTCGGGCGCGGCAGTGGTGTTGGCGCGTGTTCGACAAAGCCGTCGAGCATTTCACGCACACCAAAGTTACCCAGAGCAGTACCGTAAAAAACCGGAGTCATACGGCCAGCTAAATATTCATTTAAATCAAATATATGAGTGGCTCCGCGCACCAATTCAATCTCTTCGCGCATATCCTCTGCATAGTAGCCCAGTAACTTCGTAGCTTCATCGCTGTCGAGTCCCTGAATCTGCATATCATCATTGATGGTATGCCCCATGCCTTGCTGATAGACATGAATAGTATCAGTGTAGAGGTTGTAGACCCCCTTGAATTCTTTCCCCATGCCCAATGGCCAGTTGATCGGCGCAGCGGCAATCTTCAGTACCGACTCAACTTCATCTAATACTTCAACGGGATCGCGGGTATCGCGGTCCATTTTGTTGATAAAGGTGAGAATCGGGGTATCGCGCAAACGACAGACGTTCATCAACTTGATCGTACGGTCCTCAACACCTTTGGCGCCATCGATCACCATTAACACTGAATCCACGGCGGTTAAGGTTCGATAGGTATCTTCAGAGAAATCTTCGTGCCCTGGGGTATCGAGTAGATTAACCACTCGCCCTTTATAAGGAAACTGCATGACCGATGAAGTTACAGAAATACCGCGTTCCTGCTCCATGCTCATCCAATCAGATTTAGCATGCGGGCCCTTCTTGCCCTTCACCGAGCCGGCAATCTGCAGGGCATTGCCATATAGCAACAGCTTTTCGGTAATAGTGGTCTTACCCGCATCGGGATGCGAAATAATGGCAAAGGTACGGCGCTTGTTCAGCGCTTCAATGAATTCACTCATGATGGCAATCTAATTAATAGCTTAAAAGTAAGCACTGGATTATACGCGGCTCGGTGCCGCTTGTATCTTGTTGCTCTGCTCTAATAACCGCAATGTACGCCGGAGCCAGATATAAGCCAACAATCCGACCACAAGATTTGACAGTGCGACAGCCGCAAAAAGCCCAGACAAACCGAACCAGGCCTTACCGAAATATGCCAGCGGCAGAAAAAGTCCGAATACCCGCATAAAAGATATCGCAATAGAAGGCAGAGGATTGCCCAAGCCATTAAAAGCCGCATTGGCCGACATAACCAACCCATAGGCGCCGTAGCTAATAGGTACCAGACTTAGATAAGCAACAGCTACCGGTAACACTTGCTCAGACTGACTAAATACAGAAGCAAAAACAGCGCCAAATAACCACAGCATGGCAGCCAATACCAAACCAAAACTCAGACAGAAAAGTGTGACCACCTTTTGTGCTTGAAACAATCGGGGAAATAGACCCGCACCCAAATTTTGGCCGACAAAAGGCCCTATAACTCCCGACAAGGCATAAAAAACGATTAAAGCTAAAGGTTCTATGCGTATTGCGACACCCATTCCCGCGACAGCTTCATGGCCATAACTGGCTACCATGGCAACCACTATGCCACTGGCAAGTGGCACTATCACACTGGCAACCATCGCCGGTACGCCGACTTCAGTAATCGCACGCCACGACTGGATCAAACGTTTAAAGCCAATTAAGGGGTTGACCAGCATATGTAAACGACGATGCAGGATATAAAAAGCAACCAATAGTGTGATCGCTCGAGTAATAAGAGTTGCCAGAGCCGCACCTTCAAGCTCGAGTCTAGGCAATCCCCACAAACCAAAAATCAATATAGGGTCGAGCATGGCATTGAATATTGCCGCACAACTCATCAGGTAACCCTGCACCCTACTGAGCCCCATCGCTCTTAACGCTGATAAACTCACCATCGGAATCATCAATAGTGGCGCACTGAAATACCAAATCGACATGTAGTCATTAATCAATGGTAACAACTCTGCACTGGCACCCAAAGCACGAAACAGTGGATCAATAGTCAACCAGCCAATAAAACAGCAACTGATGGAAATTAACGCAGTAAGACTCACGGCGTCGGTAGCCAGCCGTCTAGCCTGGAGTTGATCACCGCGGCCAATCGCCCGAGCAACCGCTGAGGATGTACCTGCACCAAGACCAATGGCGATACTGGTGATAAACATGATCACCGGAAAAGTAAAGCTCATCGCCGCCAGAGGCGCATCGCCAAGCTTGGCTACAAAAAAGGTATCAACAATGTTGAACGACATCGTCGCCAGCAGACCCCACACCATCGGCACTGCCATTTCACGCAGATGCCTATGGACAGGTCCGCTAATAAGGGTCGCCTGCAAGTGTTTGCTCGATGGCATAAAGAATTCAAACTAAAAAATGACTTGCAAGTATACACCCTAAGCCTTGATGACATCTTAGCAGCGGCGAAATGCAGCAGGCTGTATATTACAGACACGTTATAACAATATTTTATGAAGGTACAATACTCCATGCACAAGTCCTCACTCGGCCTATATGCGCCAGCCCAAAACCTACAGCGTTTATTGCTGATTAGAGCCTTGGTATTGCTAGGCTTATTTATCACGTGTGGGATAAGCTTTTGGCAGTTAGAACTGAGCCTTCCTTACACAACATTGCTGTGCATTTTAGCGTCACTCGGAGTGATCAATTTACTAACCTTTATTCGTTTAAGAAAACCTTGGCCGGTCACTGATGGTGAGTTTTTTAGCCAGTTACAACTCGACCTAATCTCGATAGGACTGCTACTCTATTTCAGTGGCGGCGCCAGTAATCCATTTATCTCTTATCTTTTAGTACCTATATGCATTGCTGCAGCAACACTAAGACCTTTATTGGGCAAGCTTACCGCTCTAACAGCAGCCACTATTTACACCTTGTTGTTGTTTTATTACTTACCAATACCAGCTCTAGCACCTGAACACAGTCACCACTCAAGCTCGGTCAACCTTCACATAATCGGCATGTGGCTTAATTTTGTTGTGAGTACGTTACTGGTAACCTACTTTGTTACCGATATGGCGAAAGAGTTGCGCCAAAGGGAAGACCTTTTACACCAGCACAACGAAGACAAACTTCGCGACGAACAGTTGATGGCTGTTGCCACACTTGCCGCTGGGACCGCACACGAGCTTGGCACGCCACTGTCGACTATGAAAATACTGCTGCATGATATGAAAGATGATTATCGTATCGAACATATTGACAACTCAGAACTGAACAGCGACTTAACAATTCTGACTCAACAGGTAAACCACTGCAGTACAATACTGCGCCAACTGGTTCAACAAGCGGAAAGCTGTAAAGAAGTTAACGCCGAGCTTCAGCAGATAAAATCCTTCTGTGAAAAGATCATAGACAGATGGTATTTACTCAACCCTAAGGTAACTGCAAGTATCGAATTTATAGAGACAAATAGCGATATTAGGGCACCTATTACCACTACTGTTGCCCAATCAATACTCAGCGTCCTCAATAATGCCGCCGATGCAGCACCAGAAAATATTGAAATTTATATTGAGATTGGTCTGCAATCATTGTCGTGGACCATTCTTGATCGAGGCCCAGGTATTCCAGTAGATATGATGGATAAATTAGGCCAACCTTTTTATAGCAACAAAAATAAAGGTTTTGGTTTAGGACTATTTCTAAGCCAAAGCACACTGAATCGATATCATGGTAGCATTCAGCTCTACAATCGAAAATCAGGCGGTACTAGGGCCGAGCTAAAACTGCCTTTCGATGGAAAAAATTTATGACTCAGAAAAAATTGAAAATGTTATTGGTCGATGACGATCCGGTTTTTTTGCAAATACTGTCAAGGGCCATGAAAAAACGAGATTTTGAAATTTTCAGTACCACAAATGAAAAAGACGCACTCAAACTGAGCGAACAACATAAACTAGATTACGCTGTAATAGACTTAAAACTAGAACACAGCTCTGGTTTACAATTACTTAATAAACTTAATGTGCAGAGTACAAACACCAAGATCTTAGTACTAACGGGATATTCCAGTATTGCCACAGCGGTAGAGGCGATAAAATTAGGGGCCGTAAATTATCTCTGCAAACCCGCTGACGCAGATGAAATATTACAGGCGCTGAATGGGTTAACCAGTACCGATGAAAGAGAAATATCTGCCACACCGCCATCAGTTAACAGATTGGAATGGGAACATATACAGAAGGTTTTACAGAAGCATGAAGGCAACATATCCGCGACCGCCCGAGCGCTAGGTATGCACCGCCGAACTCTCCAGAGAAAGTTACTAAAAAGACCCGTCAGACATTAAGAGTTAAAGCGTAAATAAGTGCATCTTCACGACCGCGTTTAGCTGGGTAATAGTTATTACGACGGCCAACTTCACAGAAGTAGTATTTCTCATACAAAGCAATAGCCGCATCATTGCTCTCGCGTACCTCCAAAAAAAGATTCTCACAGCTAACACCAGCCTTTTGTATACTAAATTCAAGTAAAGACGAGCCCACACCTTTACCTTGATAGTCGCTAGCAACACTCATATTTAAAATTTCAGCTTCGTCGGCAACCATCGACAAAATAATATAAGCACACAACTTAGAGCCATCAAAGGCAAGCCAGCCATTATTCCTACCCGTAAAACAGGGCTTAAAACTACTTGGTTGCCAAGGGGAATAGTGCACCGAGTTTTCAATTTCATAAACATCATTAAGATCGCTTTCAGTTATAGAGCGAAATGTTAATTCTTTAGTCATAGTTTTTTAGAATCACGAATAGCTAGCCAGAACTTACGTTTCAACTCAGCCTCTGCCAATATATGAGATAAACTTGGAGCAACAATTGCTGTAATAGAGAAGCTCGTCAACTCGACTTTTTTATACAAACAATCCGTATAGAGCGTATCTTTATCAATAAAGTATTTAGCTGCATTTTCGCCCAACAATAACAATTGTTCAACAGAGTTAGTTAACAACTTACCGTCCAAAAATGCCTGTAGATCTAGCCGTACAGAATCAATCGTTTGAACGCTAGCTTCACTTGCTGTAACCGGCCAGCTAAATATCTCAGCAGCGGCAATCTGCGAGTGCTCATAACCCAGTGCGAATGCAATACTGTGTAACAATCTATCTGTCGGTAATGCGATATCAACACTGCGACTATCGACTAACAGTAAAGAACCAATACGTTGTAGCGATAAAGAAAACGGCTGTACCAATTCAATCGATGTATTCTGGTTTGGCTTTTCAACCTCTGCCTCTGCTACAGTAGTTTTTTGTTTAACAATTTTTTCTGGCGGCAAAGATTCAACACCCAAGGATGCGAGCACATCTGAAACCGGATTTAATAGTCCTGTAGAAATATGTGCATTAACCACAGCCGGCGAGGTGTGAGCCAAATCGGCCTTAGTATGGGTCTGACTAATCATAACGGCAACAGGGGGGCAAAGCTGAGCTTTGGGCGCATTCACTAATACCAAGCGCGGCATATAACAATCGACATCAAGTGCCGATAAATATTGCATACGTTGAATTTCGTTCATAAAAATCTATTCACTGCAATTACCAAAGTAACTTAATCAAACACCTTCGTGCTGCGGATGTGCTCTCTGATCAGATGAGGCCAACAGGTTCAGAGCTTGCAAGTAAGCCTTGGCTGACGCTACGACAATATCTGTGTCAGCACCAACACCATTAACTATATGACAGCCTTTTTCCAAGCGTACTGTAACATCCCCCTGAGAGTCGGTACCCTGAGTTATAGCATTGACCGAGTAGAGTTTTAAATCGGCACCGCTGTTTACTATGTGTTCGATGGCCTTAAAGGTTGCATCAACAGGCCCACTGCCATAAGCGTCGCCCGAACTGGCTCCGCCATGAACACTAATAACAATACTTGCTTTTGGTTTAGTACCTGTTTTACTGACAATTTCAAGATCTTGCAATTTGTAAATTTCGGTAACAGATTGAGCCTGAGTTTCGCTAACCAGTGCCTGTAAATCCTCGTCAAAAATTTCATGTTTCTTGTCGGCTAAATCTTTAAAACGTGAAAAAACTGCGTTGAATTGGTCTTTATCTTCAAATTTTATTGCCAATTCTTCGAAGCGGACTTTAACAGCGGCCCGGCCAGAGTGCTTGCCTAATACCAATTTATTGGTTGACCACCCCACGCTCTCAGCACTCATAATTTCATAGGTTTCACGATGTTTCAACACGCCATCTTGATGAATACCCGACTCATGGGCAAATGCATTGGCACCAACAATCGCTTTATTCGGCTGCACAGGGAAACCAGTAATACTGGACACTAAACGAGACGTTGGGACAATATGACTAGTATCGATCCGCGTCGAAACAGGCATCAAATCGTGGCGTGTCTTAACCGCCATGACGACCTCCTCCAGAGAGGCATTACCGGCACGCTCACCCAAGCCATTTATCGTACACTCAATTTGTCGGGCGCCATGCATAACGGCAGATAAAGAATTGGCAACAGCCAAGCCCAAATCGTTGTGGCAGTGCGTGGAAAATACAGCTTTATCGGCATTAGGAATGTGATTCATCAAACGTGAAAACATTTGACCATATTCTACCGGCTCACCATAACCAACAGTATCTGGTAGATTTATGGTGCCCGCCCCAGCGTCAATTGCGGACTCGATAATACGGCACAAAAAATCAAATTCAGACCGACTGGCGTCTTCACATGAAAACTCAACGTCACCACAAAGATTACGAGCCATTTTAATAGCCAATACAGCCTGCTCTAGTACTTGATCAGGCTGCATTTGTAACTTGTATTTCATATGGATCGGTGAAGTGGCTATAAAGGTATGGATGCGACCAGAAGCAGCAGGCATAACGGCGGCACCAGCCTGTTCAATATCGCCTTTCAGTGCACGCGCCAAACTGCAAACAGTAGAGTTTTTAACCACTTCGGCGACACTCTTAATGGCCTCAAAATCACCACGACTAGCAATAGCAAAACCCGCCTCAATAACATCGACATTCATTTTGTCGAGCATAGTAGCTATACGTACTTTTTCCTCACGCGTCATAGATGCGCCTGGGCTCTGCTCACCATCACGTAAGGTTGTATCAAAAATAACCAGCGGGTCTTTTGTAGACATTATATTTCTCCAAAATGTGCCATTGTAAGTTGTGCGGGCAATCAATTTAAATTATACGCTTTTGATTAAGGGTTTGGTATGAAGGGAGGTTAGAGACCAAAATCCACTTTAAAGAACAACAATTAAAACACTGAACTTTATATGTTTATAGAAACTAAACGGTGTAACCGACTTTGTTTTTGTAAGCTAATATTGGTTTAATTGCCAACAAAACAGCCATAGTTTTTTATGGCGTCCAATCAAATTTTTGGTGGGATTAGTACTTTATTAAACTCTAGACGCACATTTTGGTGGGATTAGTACTTTATTAAACTCTAGACGCACAAAAAAGCCCCGACGCGTAAGCGTTGGGGCTTTTT
>CAWVSV010000050.1:0-18733 GCA_963933095.1 uncultured Cellvibrionales bacterium | reverse complement strand
AGCTACCATAACTGCCGTTATACCTGGCGAGCGCATTGGCTAAATGCCCATCTGACCTTTTTATGTAATGCTTAAGAATGGTGCAGCCATAGCGCAGGTTGGTTTCTAAATCAGTAAGATTGTCTTCGGGGCGGCCGATTTCGTTTTTCCAAAACGGCATCACCTGCATCATTCCTTGGGCGCCAGCGCTGGAAACTGCATAGCGTTTGAAGTGGCTTTCCACCTCGATTAGTGCCAATACCACTTCCGGATTTAACTCGGCACGGGTGGCGGCGCGATGAATACTGCGCAGCAGGTTTAGGCGTGTTTCGGGGTCCTTGTGGTAGCGCGCCATGCGGTTAGACTTATCCATAAGCCACACCTCGGCATCGAAGCGATCATCAAAGCTGTCGGCGGCCTCGACTGCCGCTTTTAGGTGCCGGCGCAGTTCATCATCAACTTCAAACGCTGGCGCAGCTGCAGTTGAAATTACTGTTAGCAACAGAGTTAAGCCGCCAAGAAAAACTGCGCAGTAACGCAACATATTAGGCCTGTAGTTTAGCGATTAAAGTGTCGAGTAGGTCGGCTTCAGGAATTTCCGATTTCTCGGCATCGCGACGGCCCTTGTATTCAATCATGCCCTTATCTAAGCCTTTGTCACCGATTACGATGCGGTGTGGAATGCCCACCAACTCGGTATCGGCCAGCATTACGCCAAGGCGCGCTTTGGGCTCATCCATAAACAGCACTTCAAACCCTGCGGCGGTGAGTGCGGTGTACAGCGTTTCGCACTTGTCGCGCACAGCCTCGGATTTGTGCATATTAATAGGCACGATTGCTATTTGAAACGGTGCAATTGAATTAGGCCAAATTATGCCATTGTCATCGAAGTTTTGTTCGATGGCGGCTGCGACCACGCGGGATACACCGATACCATAACAGCCCATAAGCATCGGCTTTTGCTTGCCATTATTGTCCAGAATAGTCGCGTTCATAGCCTCTGAATACTTGCTGCCAAGCTGGAAGATATGGCCCACTTCAATACCGCGAGCAATGTCCAGAGAACCTTCACCGCAGGGGCTTGGGTCACCGGCAACGACATTGCGTAAGTCTTCGATGCGCTGGGCGACTAAATCTCGGCTCCAGTTAACACCGGTCAAGTGGCTGCCGTCTTTGTTGGCGCCACAGGCAAAGTTAGCAATATGAGCGGCGGCGCGATCGACAATAACGTCAATCTCTAAACCTACCGGTCCCAGTGAGCCAAGGCCGACACCTAGCTCGTCTTTAATACGCGCTTCTGGGGCAAATTCCAGTGGACTGGTAACACCGGCCAACTGCTCGGCCTTAAGTTGATTTAACTCGTGGTCGCCGCGCAATACCAAAGCGACCAGCGGCGCTGGTCCCTCGGCATCATCGGCTTGCTCACCCAGAACAATTAATGTCTTCAGGGTTTGTTGAGGAACAGTATTTAGCAAGGCGGCAACGTCGTCGATGCCGTGTTGGTCGGGAGTGGCCACCTCAGTTTTGTCTGCTGTGGCATCCGGGCGCTCGCCAGTGGGTGCCAGTGCCTCGGCCTTTTCGACGTTGGCGGCGTAGTCAGAATTGTCGCTGAAGACAATGGCATCTTCACCGCTTTGAGCCAGTACATGGAACTCGTGCGAGACGGCGCCCCCGATAGAGCCGGTATCGGCGATTACCGAGCGGTAGCCTAAACCAATACGATCAAAAATATTGCAGTAGGCTTGATGCATCTTATCGTAAGTCTGTTGTAGGCAGTCGCCACTGGCATGGAAGGAGTAGGCATCCTTCATGGTGAATTCACGCGCACGCATAATGCCAAAGCGCGGACGAACTTCGTCCCGGAACTTGGTTTGAATTTGATAAAAAGTGGCCGGTAATTGCTTATAACTGTTGATTTCGCCGCGTACCAAGTCGGTAATTACCTCTTCGTGAGTGGGGCCTAGGCAAAACTCGCGGTTGTGACGATCTTTAATACGCAACAGTTCTGAACCGTATTCCTGCCAGCGGCCAGACTCAGTCCACAGCTCTGAAGGTTGCACGACAGGCATCAATACTTCTTGGGCGTTAGAGCGGTCCATCTCCTCGCGCACGATCTTTTCAACCTTGCGCAGCACCCGCAAGCCCATTGGTAGCCAGTTATAAAGGCCCGAGGCCATTTTTCGCACGAGACCCGCGCGCAGCATCAATTGATGACTGATAACTTCAGCATCGGCAGGAGTTTCTTTCTGAGTGGCGATAAAGAATTGACTGGCGCGCATAGGAATAGTGTCTTGTTAACTTGTAAAAGGGAGCAATTTTGATAAGACTTAAGGTGTCGCATCACAATAATGACGCTATCTTACGATGCCAAGATAGCTTGGTACAAGAATCCGTCTCATAAAAGGAAATTCTATGTTTGAACTTCATCCACAATTGCAGGCCGACACCGTTATTTTGGGCCGTTTTGAGCTGTCTATTGTGCTGTTGCATAAAGACAGTAACTACCCCTGGTTGCTACTGGTGCCTCAGCGCAACAGCGTCACCGAGATACATCATTTGGGTGAGGGGGAGCGGGTGCAGCTAGTGCGAGAATCCTGCCGTTTGTCCGAGATGATGACCGACTTGTTTAACCCGGTGAAAATGAATGTGGCGGCACTGGGTAATGTAGTGCCGCAGCTGCACGTGCACCATGTGGCCCGTTTTGAGACCGACGCCGCCTGGCCCAAGCCCATTTGGGGTATAGCCGATTTGAAATTTTACTCTCAGGCCGAACTTACCGCCTTGGTTGACCGCCTGCGTAACGCCCTCGCTAGCGAAGATTTTGAAGTCATCGATTCGGCTGATGGTATTAGTGGCGTGGCCACTGATGCCGGAGAGGTGATCTTTTAAAGTACCTTGTTCGCGTGTAGGTGCACCCAAGTCATGCGGGATTACTGTCCGCAGTTGAAGTGTATCGTGCGCCCTCCATTGCGATATTAGGCTCGTTAATTCACGCATCGGTAGTGGGGGGTGGCTATAACGGTTTTAAATTGCGCTGGTGCAAGGAAAATAAATGTACGCTGAACTGCTGGCTTTTTTTACTGCCGTCTGCAACAAAGATGCCGAGCTTTGTCGCGGTATTGTCGATGCCGAAGCTGACCTACACTTTAATGAAGGTGAATTAGTCTTTAGTCTAGTTGGCTTGTATCAGGTTTTATCCCTGCAACCGGGTTTTCCCGCGCTCGGCTATGCGGAGTTTCGTCGGCGCCTTTACGCCAGTCGTTTGAATTCAGATCTGGCGCTAATGGGTGCACAAATCGTGGTGATGGCCTCGAGCGGCAAGGTCGATAGCAGCCTCTATCGCCTCACACAGCGGTCAACAAGCATTCGTTAGCCTTGAAAAATCACCTTTAAACGCCTACTATCGCAACCCATTATAGGTGCCCAAAAGTTTTGGGATAATCGGGAAGTCTGGTACAGCTCATACTTATTGATCTATTCCAGCGCTGCCCCCGCATCGGTAAAAAAGAGTAACTTGCACAGCCACTGAATTCGTTAGACTTTGGGAAGGCGCAAGTGATAGCCGTCTATTGTCATAGGCCGCGCTCTCTTTGAGCCCGAATACCGGCCTGTATCAATTAATTTAATTAACATGTGCACGGTGGGTGCCAGAGGTTTTATGTCGACTCAATCTGTAATTAATCAATCCAACGCTACGCTTATATCAACAGCCAGCTGGGTGCAAACTGCCGGCGCACTGGCTTTTGGTGTACTGATTCTTTTCGCGGTGGGCTTTGCGCCTATGGATGTGGCCCACAATGCGGCCCACGACACGCGTCATACACTGGCGTTTCCCTGCCACTAAAGTTCTGAGACATTGGCCCGATTGCCCCTTTGCTTCTTGGCTGCGTTGATTTCCTCCTTAAGCGGTCATTTATAATGCATAAATATCTTCCTGCGGTTGGATTATGCATGCTGAAAGTGAACTGGCTTGCCCGCAAAGATCTCTCATTTTTTATTAATTATCCAAGCTAGGGCTGTGCAAGCTCAAGCTCAAGCTTGATTTAGGTGTGAGCCATGATTTTTCGTAATATTATTTTGACCTCGCTATTGCTCGGCTTGCTGGCAGGCTCGCTGTTAACCCTGCTGCAAATGGTGGCGGTTAACCCGATTATTTTTGCCGCCGAAGCCTATGAAGAAAAAGCCGCGCCCAAGGTTGCTCACAGTCATAGCCACGATCATAGTCATGCGCACAGTCATGATGCCGAAGCTTGGGCACCTGCAGATGGTTTTGAGCGCAGCGGTTATTCTTTTGTCGCCAATGTACTGGCCGCTATCGGTTTTGCCGCTATGTTGCTGGCCATTATGAGTCAGCTGCAATTACAGGGACTCACCCAACTCAGCCTGTTGCGAGGCCTACTTTGGGGACTGGCCGGTTTCGGAGTGTTTTTCTTTATGCCGGCGCTGGGCTTGCCGCCGGAGATCCCTGGTGTTGAAGCCGCGGCTATTGAAAATCGTCAAACGTGGTGGCTGCTGGCTGTAATAGCCGGCACGGCTGGGTTGGCGCTGCTGGCTTTTGCGCCGGCAAAATACAAACTTATTGGTCCGCTGTTGTTGGCGCTGCCCTTTATTATTGGCGCACCGCATACTGGTGGGCCTGAGTTTTCGCATTCCGATCCGCAGGCCGTAGCAGCCCTCATGGCATTACACCAAGAGTTTATTGTTGCCAGCGGTTTTAGCAACTTACTCTTTTGGTTGGCGTTGGGGCCGGCAAGTGTGTGGTGTTTACAGCGCTGGATAGTAAAACCTGCGGATCTTGATAAGGCCGACCGCAACAGTGTCACTAATGATGACATTAGCCGCGACAGCAACACCCACAGCGACAGCGACAGCAACACCCACAGCGACAGCGACAGCGACACCCACAGCGACACCCGCAGCGACAGCGACACCCGCAGCGACACCCACAGCGACAGCAACACCCGCAGCGACACCAACAGTGCCTAGCGCCTCGCCTAACCACACTTTAGCGCCAAACTATCCTTTTGCTGCCGTTGCGGGGCAGGTGCCCTTTAAGTTGGCCCTTATTCTCGCGGCTATTAGCCCAGGTATTGGCGGAGTATTGGTGAGTGGCCCGAGAGGCGCGGCCAAGTCGACACTAGCACGCAGTTTGGCCGACATTCTGCCGTTGCGAAGCGGGAGTCAGAGTCACCCATTTATTACCTTACCGCTGGGTACTAGCGAGGAGATGCTGACCGGGACGCTGGATTTACAAAAAGTTCTCAGCGACAGCCAAGTTAGTTTTAATCCCGGTTTGTTGGCCAAGGCCGACACCGGCGTGCTCTATGTCGATGAAGTCAACTTATTATCCGATACCCTGGTAGATCTACTGCTGGATGTGGCCGCTAGTGGCGTCAATCGAGTTGAGCGTGACGGCATCAGTCACAGCCACAGCTCGCGATTTTTGCTGTTGGGCACCATGAACCCCGATGAGGGCGAATTGCGACCACAGCTGCAGGACCGCTTTGGTTTGGCGGTGGAGCTGAACAATCAATATAGTCTCGATGAGCGCATTGACATAGTGCGTATGCGCGAACAGTTCGATGGCGATGCTCAGGCTTTTTGTGACCGCTATACCGACGAGCAACTGCACTTACAACAATCAATCGAGCGAGCTCAGGCTCGTCTGCCGCAAGTCATTTGTTCGGACGAGTGGCGCCGCGCTATCGCCGAGCGCTGTACTGCTGCTCATGTCGACGGCTTGCGCGCCGATATTGTCTGGTGCCGAGCAGCCATGGCCCACGCCGCTTGGTGTGGGCGCGACAGTGTTATCGCTGAAGATCTGTCGATGGTGGCAGAGTTAGTGCTTAGCCACAGACGCAAACCTGCGCCACAAAACCCACCACCGTCAGCGCCGCCGTCAACATCTCCGCCGGCGTCGAATTTTCAGCGGCCGCCCGAGCGCGACAACAACAGCAAGGCACCCACCTCGGGTGATTGGGGGAGTATGAAACCGCAGCAGCAGGTAACGGCGGATGCCCTTGAGTTAGCCTGTAAACCTTTGCTGCCGAGCTCACCTGTGCGTCAGCAGCGAGCGGATGAGGTCGCGGCTAAGAGCGCTGGGCAGTCAGCTTCAGCTTCAGCGGGCAAGCGAGCGGATGGTTACAGTCGCAGGCCCAATTGGTTTAACACTCTCGTTAAAAGTCGTGGTCAGTGGCCGCCATCGAGTTTGAGCTTTTGGCGAAAAAAAACCGCCCAGCCAGCGCTGCATTTAATTTTGCTCGACACCTCGGCCTCAACGCTTAAAAACAGTTTGTTTGGCCGCGCCAAGGCCGCTGTATTGGCCATTGCCGAACGCGCCTATATAAGCCGAGAGCAATTGCTGTTGCTCGGTTTTGGCAACGGTAAGGTCGAAACTCTGCTGCCGCAGGTACGTGCGCCCAAGGCTTTGCGGCAGTTGCTAGACAGCATACCAGCTGCTGGCGGCACGCCTTTACGGCAAGTGTTGCAGCAGGCGCGAGACACTCGCGCCAAGTTGCTGCGCCAGAGCCCAGAACTGCTCACTCGCACCTACCTCATTACCGATGGCCGCACCACCGCACCACTGAAACAGTTGCCCATAGTGGGCGATTGTGTACTGGTGGATATCGAATCTTCGAGTATTAAACGCGGTAAAGGCCAAGCCATTGCCGTCGCACTTGGTGCGCAATACCTGCCGTTGCCGGCATAGGAAATATTATGACTGACGACGCTACCCCGAACGACTCAAAAGCCAGCAGCCATCAAGTTCGCATGGCCGCCCGTAAAGTCGTAATGGACAAAAAAATTGCCAAGGCTACCGAGGAGCGTGGCGTATTAATCCTGCTCAAGGGCAATGGCAAAGGCAAAAGTAGCTCTGCCTTTGGCACTATGGCGCGCAGCGCGGGTCACGGACAGCGCTGCGGCGTAATCCAGTTCAGTAAGGGGCGCATGGAGACCGGAGAGTACAAATTTTTTCGCGACCACGCCCTTATCGACTGGAAAGTAATGGGCCATGGTTTTACCTGGGAAACCCAAAGTAAAGAGCGCGACATCGAGGCTGCGCAACAGGCGTGGGCGGCGGCAGAGCAAATGCTGCGAGACGACCGCTACCAGATACTGGTGTTCGACGAGATGAGCTATATGTTCAAGTATGGCTATCTCGACGTGCAGCCGGTAATCGAGGCGTTGAAAAACCGCCCTAAAATGCAAAATGTGATTATCACTGGTCGCACTATGGCCCTGCCGCTACAGGATATCGCCGATACTATTTCTGTCGTGCAAGACGAACGGCACGCCTTTCGCTTAGGTGTTAAGGCCCAGCCCGGGATCGAATTTTGAGGGCGGATTGCGAGCAAGCAGTAGCCCTGTGTCCGGCACTATTTCTAACCGCCCCAGCCTCGGGACAGGGCAAAACCACTATTACTGCGGCGCTGGCACGTCTGCTAACGCGGCAGGGCAAAAAGGTGCGAGTGTTCAAGACCGGCCCCGATTACCTCGACCCGCAAATCCTGGCTCAGGCCTCAAACGCGCCGGTGGAGCAGTTGGACTTGTGGATGGCAGGCGAAGCCTATTGTCAGCAGATGCTTTATTTGGCCGCCACCGAGTGTGATCTGATTTTGATTGAAGGGGCCATGGGCATGTTCGATGGCGATCCCTCCAGTGCCGACTTGGCCGCGCGTTTTGGTATTCCTATGGCCATTGTCATGGATGTAAAAGGCATGGCGCAGACTGCGGCCGCGGTGGCAACAGGTCTGGCCAACTATCGCAGTGATGTTAACGTGTTTGGCCTCATCGCTAACCACTGCGGCACCGAGCGCCACGCCGAATTAATTCGCCATGCGCTGCCCCCGTCACTTGCTTTGCTGGCAACTTTAAAGCGCTCAGAGACGGTAGCGTTACCTGAGCGACACTTGGGTTTAGTGCAGGCTGAAGAGGTGCGAGAGGAGCTGGAACTGCGTTTTGCCGCTGGCGCCGACTGGCTAGAAGAAGCCGGTTTGTTGGCGGCAATTACCCAGCTGTTGCCGGTGAGTTTTACTGCCGCACCGGTACCTGCCATCGAACCTAGTCTTCAGGGTGTTACTATTGGCATCGCTCGTGACGCGGCCTTTAGTTTTATTTACGACGCCAATTTGCGTCTACTGGATAAACTCGGGGCGCAGGTGACATTTTTCTCGCCTCTACATGATGTCGTACTGCCCGAGGTTGACGCGCTCTGGCTGCCGGGCGGTTACCCTGAATTACACGCTGCAACCCTTGCTGGTAATACCGACTTACACCGTCAAATTCAAGGTTTTTACCACACTGGCAAACCGATTCTGGCCGAGTGCGGGGGTTTTCTCTACAGTCTGCAAACGCTCACAGATTTGGATGAATGCCAGCACACCATGCTAGGGTTGCTCGACGGTCATGGGACCATGCGTGGCAAACGCGGTTGTCAGGGTATGCAAACGGCGGTGCTGCCCGAGGGAGACATTCGCGCCCACGCTCATCACCGCTCGCGCAGTGTTGACACCCCAAAGCCATTGGCTCATGGCCGCCGTCAGCACCATCGTGCCCCGGGCGAGGCCATATTTCGGGTTGCAGGCTTAACCGCCAGTTACTTACATTTATTTTTCCCGTCAAACCCTGGCGCTGTGGCGCAGATCTTCGGTGCCACCAAGAAAAAATGTACACTCGAGCATTAACATTTATGCACTATTAATTCTCGGTTTTGCTCTGAATTTAATGCAAAATCTAATCCTCGATAATCTGCTTTAGGGTGTTTATGTCGCTTGAAATAGTTCCATTGTTAGCACTGGGGTTTAGTCTGGGCTTAATGCATGCCCTCGATGCCGACCATGTTATGGCCGTGTCTAATCTGAGTAATCAGCGTCCGGGTTTGGCGCGCACTCTGCGTTTCAGTGCGCACTGGGCGCTGGGCCATGGCGCTGTATTACTGCTCAGTGGCGCGCTGCTGTTCAGTTTGGGTTGGGCGCTGCCGCAGGCGCTCCAGCGCGCGGCTGAAGTGAGCGTCGGGGTGCTGCTGATTGCGCTGGGGCTGTTTTGCTTTTGGCAATTTCGACAGGAAAAAATCCGCTTGATAGAGCATTGCCACGGCGAGCTGGTGCACACTCATTTGGCGCAAGGCCAAGTTGATGAACATGTAAATAATGCAAAACATACCCCAGTGCTGGTCGGCGTGCTGCACGGTTTAGCTGGCAGCGCTCCAGCTCTGGCCCTAGTGCCAGCTGTGGGGCAAGGTCAGCTGAGCGTGGCGCTGGCGTACTTAGTGATATTCTCGGTAGGGGTAATGCTGTCTATGTTGTTGTTTGGCCTCGGTTTTGGCTTTATGCAAAAAACACTGCAGCAGCGCTATCAACAATTGTTTTGCTACAGTCGGCGCCTAATTGCCGCAACCTCCATTGTTATTGGCAGTTACTGGCTAGTGCAAGCACTGTAGATTTAACGGATAAGTTGAGGAATAGCCCGTGTGGCCCGAGAGCAATGAAGGCAAATCACCACTGCGTAGCGGGCTGACTACTGGCAGCTGCGCCACCGCCTGCTGTGTGGCCGCAGCAACATTGCTGTTGCAAGATCAGCACATTACTCTGGTCTCGATAAAACTGCCGCGCGGAAAAATGGTCGAGCTGACTATTGTTAATACCCTTCGCGACCACAACAGCGTCACTACCAGCACTATTAAAGATGCCGGTGACGACCCCGATGTTACTCACGGTGCGCGAGTATTTGTGCGCCTGCAGTTGCGGCCCACTCTGGGTATAAGTTTTACAGCTGGCGCCGGTGTCGGCACAGTGACCCGCGACGGTCTGGTGTTGGCGGTGGGTGAGGCTGCGATTAACCCCGTGCCACGGCAGATGATGACAGAACATTTACAGCAGTTAGCGCAGGAGAATAATTACTGCGGTGGCTTCGAGGTTGAAGTGGGGGTGGAGAAGGGCGAGCAGTTGGCGTTGAAAACCATGAATTCGCGTTTGGGTATTCTCGGCGGCTTATCCATTTTGGGTACTACCGGTATAGTGCGCCCATTCTCCTGTGCCGCCTATGTGGCCTCAATTCACCAAGGTATCGACGTTGCCAAGGCTAATGGCTTAGACCATATCGCCGCGGCTACTGGCAGCAGTAGCGAGTCGGCGATAACGCGAGAGTACCAGTTGCCCGACATGGCGCTAATAGAAATGGGCGACTTTGCCGGCGCGGTGCTCAAGTACTTAAAGCGCAAGCCCATTGCCAAGCTCAGTATCTGCGGCGGTTTTGGAAAAATGTGCAAACTGGCCGACGGCAATCTCGACCTGCACAGTCGGGCCTCGAGTATTAACTTTGAATTTCTGGCCGAGTTGGCCAAAGATCTGGGCGCTGGGCCCGAACTATTACAGGCCGTTATTGCGGCCAATACCAGCATCCAAGTATTAAATTTATGCCGTCAGCGAGGGCTGGATTTGGCCAGTGTGGTGTGTCAAAAAGCTCTACTTAAGGCGCGTTCGGTGGTGCCCAACAGTGTCCAAATTGAAGTCTTGGCTATCGACCGTCAGGGCGTATTTGTCGGCCGAGCGGGTGCGCTAGATCACCGTCACGGAGAGTCACGGTGACGCTACTAATTTTAGGGGGCACTCTCGATGCCCGGCGTGCGGTCGATGCGCTTTACGCACCACTGCAGCAAATGGGGGTGGATATTATCTACTCTATAGCCGGTTTAGTGCGTGTGCCCGAAATGCCCTGCCAAGTGTTAGTGGGTGGTTTTCGTCAGTTTGGTGGTCTGCATAATTACTTGCGAGACAAGGGTATTACACTGCTGCTGGATATAACCCATCCCTATGCTGCAACTATGAGTGCCATCGCCGCCGCAGCGAGTCGTGAACAGG
This sequence comes from uncultured Cellvibrionales bacterium, assembly GCA_963933095.1. GTDB lineage: Bacteria > Pseudomonadota > Gammaproteobacteria > Pseudomonadales > Cellvibrionaceae > UBA1124. The sequence continues at coordinate 7,895 of CAWVSV010000050.1, read as the reverse complement.
GTATTCCCTGCTGGCGTTTTCAGCGTCCAGCCTGGCAACCGCAGAGTAATGATCAATGGTCTGAGTTCAATAACTGGCATGAGCTACTGCCGGCGCTCGACCATAAACGCTCGGTATTTTTAACCGCTGGGCAGTTGCCGGCCGAGGCGCTGCAGGCTTTTGAACAGCGCAGTGCCTGCTCAAATCAGCAACTGTGGCTGCGCACAGCGGTTGCCCCAAAACATCAATTAGCCGCCAATATGCACTGGCATAAAGCTATAGGTCCTTTTGCGCTGGCCGCTGAAATAGAATTTATGCAGCGCGCCAAGATCGATGCGTTAGTGACTAAAAACAGCGGTGGCGATTCAACCGTAGCAAAATTAACCGCGGCGCGTGAACTGGGCGTGGCAGTGTTTATGTTGCGGCGGCCCGAACCGGGGGCGGCAGATAAAGTGTTTACCGACACCGAGACTTGCCAGCAGCGGGTGCAACATTTTTTCAGTACTCAGCTGAACCTAGGGCAATAGATATTATGAGACCATTGCAGGAACACAATTTTTGCTTATGGCTGAGGCAAAAGCCCGCGCAAATAAGTAGTGTATCGATTACAGATAGCCTATTGAGCAGGGTGTCAACGCCGTTACAAGACAATAGAACAATTAGGCAAAGGTCTCATTATGGTATTTGATTACGTTATTGACCCCCAGGGCATTGAAAGTGAAAGTTTTCGCCGCATTCGTCAGATCACCGAGCTGTCCAGCCTCAGTCGAGAACAACAGCAGGTGGTGATGCGTATTGTTCATAGCGTGGGTATGCCCGAAATCGCTAAACAGGTGCGCTTTAGTGATAACGCCTGTGCGGCTGGTCGCAAGGCTCTGGCGGCTGGCAGCGCCATTCTTTGCGACGTGGAAATGGTTAAGCAGGGCATCACTAAACGCATGGTAGGGGTGGAACCACTGTGTTTTTTAAATCATATTGATGTGCCTGCGCTGGCAAAATCACGCGGCGAAACGCGCTCTATGGCAGCGTTAGATTATTGGCAACCGCAGTTGGCGGGCAGTGTCGTTATGATCGGAAACGCGCCCACGGCGCTCTTTCGGCTGCTCGAAATGATTGCACAAGGCCGTGCCTCTGGTCTTGGCTCAAATGTAGGGCTACCCGCCCTGATTATCGCTATGCCCGTGGGTTTTGTCGGCGCAGCCGAGTCAAAACAAGCGCTGTGGGATGTGCATCAAGAGCTGGGTATTGAGTGTATTACTCTACTCGGCAACCAAGGCGGCAGTGCCGTTACAGCGTCGGCCTGTAATGCGCTGTTGCGCTGCAACACAGGCGAGTGGTACTGATGAGTGCTTCTAAGTTGATAACCCCCGCGGTCAATATTCATATTATTGGCTTGGGCGTGGCAGCTCCGGCGCAACTAGACGCCCCGGCACTAGCGGCATTGCAGCGCTCCTCTGCGGTCATAGGTTCCGAGCGGCAGTTGCAAACGCTCGCCGCGGTATTAGCTCCCGAGCAGCAACAGTATCCACTGCCAAAATTGTCGCAGTTACCAGCGCTGATTGAAAAAGTTGGCGCCCAGCCAAACTTCAGTTCAGTGGCTATTCTCGCCTCCGGCGACCCCCTTTACTTTGGTATAGGGCGCTGGTTTAGCCAAAATTTTAGCCGCCAAGCGCTGCATTTTTATCCGGCCGTTTCCAGTATTCAAGCGGCCTGTCATGCACTGGGGTTGTCACTGCAGGATGTCGATGTAATCAGCTTGCACGGCCGTGCGCAAGTCACTATTCGCCGCCAGTTGCAGGCGGGCCGAACGCTGGTACTGTTGACCGATAAAAACAGCCAGCCGCAAAAACTGGCGCAAGAATGCCAACAGGCGGGATTTCCTGACTCACGATTGTGGGTCTGTGAAAAAATGGGCTATGCCGAGCAAAAAGTGCGAGAGTTTTCAGTGGCCGAGTTGCTCGATCCAGACTCCACTGTAGCCCCACATTTTGATTCACTGCAGGTAACGGTTATTACCGTGATTGGCGCCGGTTGTTACCTGCCGCGCTTTCCCGGTATTCCCGACACCGATTTCATTACCGACGGCGAGGCAGGCAAAGGCCTGCTCACCAAACGCGAAGTGCGGCTAACTATTTTGTCGCTGTTGCAGCCGGGTCCAGCTGACATTGGCTGGGATATTGGCGCGGGCTGTGGCAGTGTTGCGGTGGAATGGGGCTACTGGGCGCCTAAATCGCAGGTGTTTGCCATAGAGCATCACCGCGAGCGATTTGCGTGCATGCAGGCCAATTGTGAGCGTTTTGGCGTGGTCAACAATGTCACCGCAATTAATGCTCGCGCGCCGGAGGCTTTGGCGGCAATTCCTGCCGCCAATAAAATTTTTATCGGTGGCAGCGATGGCGAACTGCCGGACCTGCTCAATGTATGCTGGCAGCAGTTGCCGGCCGGAGGGGTGTTAGTGGCCAGTGCCGTGACTGAAAATACTAAAATGATTCTGCAGCAGTTTTATGCCAATTTACACAATGGTGTCGAACGACAAACTGTGCAAGTGGCGGTTAGTCGCGGCGGCGCGTTGGCCGGGCAATTACTGTATCGGCCGAACTTGCCGGTGAGTCTTTTCAAGTTTAACAAGCCGTTTAATAAAATCGCGCAGGTTGAGGGACAATCGTGAATACAACGCAATCATCGCAGGCTATTTTTGTTGGAGTCGGGGTCGGCCCCGGCGATCCTGAGTTGTTAACTTTAAAAGCCTATCGTCTTATTCAGCAGGCGGATGTGATCAGTTATATCGCCAATGCAAAGGGCGACTCTCAGGCGAAAAAAATCGCTGCCTTGGCGCTGCAAGATGTCAGTAAAGACCAGCGTCATATACCGGTAGTTATGCCGATGGCGGAAGATCGTTCGGCGGCCAATACGGCCTATGATCAGGCGGCCAAGGCTATAGCCTTGGCATTAACAGCCGGTCAATCGGTGGTGTTTTTATGTGAGGGTGACCCGTTATTTTTCGGCTCTTTCGCCTATTTACTAGAGCGTCTTGAAGATCAATTTAGCTGCCAGGTAGTGCCGGGTATTTCCTCGGTGCACGCCGCTAGCGCGGCGTTAAAAATCCCCTTGAGCATGCTCAAAGAATCATTTGCCGTGGTCAGTGGCCGTCACTCCGAGCAGCAATTGCGCGAGACTTTAACGGCGCATGATTCAGTGGTTATCATGAAAGCGGGGCGTTCGCGGCAGCGAATTCTGCAGGCGCTAACAGACACTGGCCGCAGTAGTGATGCCAACTACTTAGAATACATTGGTCGCCAACGGCAACATATCGAAACTGATATGAGCGTGTTGCAAGGCGAGGCTGGGCCCTATTTCTCGCTGTTTGTAGTAACTCGCAGCAAAGCGCGGCGCCGTCTGGATTCACGTTCATGATCCGTATAGTCGCGCTGACCGAGGCCGGTTTAAAATTAGCCGAGCGCCTGCAAGGCCTGCTAGAAAATTCGGCTGTCTGGTTTAAACCCAAGCCGTTTACTGAAAATATTCAGGCGGCCTTTCAACGCGGCGAACGCTTGGTATTAATCTGCGCCACCGGCATAGCCGTGCGCACCTTGGCGCCGGTATTGGGCTCTAAAAAAACAGATCCCCCGGTACTAGTACTCGACGAGGCAGGAAAATTTGTTATTCCTCTATTGTCGGGTCACCAAGGCGGCGCCAACAACTGGGCCGAACAAGTAGCCACACGGCTCGATTCGCAAACGGTTATTACCACCGCCAATCCTTATTTGAACCCTGTTTATAGCATCGGTATGGGCTGCGAACGCGACTGTCCTCAGTCTTATTTAGAAGAATTGTTGCAGCAGTGTTTACAGCAAGCCGGTTTAACCATCGACAATATTCACTCTATTAATAGTATCGCTATCAAAGCCGATGAAGTCGGTTTAATCGCGCTGGCCAAGGCCCATAACATACTCTTTCAAACGGCCAGCACCAAGCAGCTACGCAGTGTCGAGCATCTGCTCAATAGCCAGTCAGATTATGTTTATTCAGTGGTCGGCGTTTACGGCGTGGCCGAATCTGCGGCGCTTTTTTTTGCCAAAAAGGCAGTGCGAGACACTTTCGGTGAAGAGCCTGAGCTGCTGTTAGCTAAACAAAAAAATACTAAGGCTACCTGTGCAATTGCTAGAGCCTACCCAACACCACCACATTAAAAATTAACGCGAAGACTATTATATGACAACACTTTATTTAGTCAGCTCTGGCCCCGGTGCCGCCGATCTGGTCACCCCCCGCGCTCGTGCGGCAGTCGAAGCCGCCACTGATCTGGTGGCCTATGGGCTTTACTTAGATTTACTTGGCGAGGTGTGCGGTGGTAAAACACATCATGACTTACCTTTAGGAGAAGAAATTGGTCGTGCCCGTTTAGCGCTCGACTTAGCCGCTAGTGGCAAGACCACAGCGCTTATCTCCAGTGGCGATATCGGTATCTACGCCATGGCCACTCTAGTTTTCGAACTATTGGATCTACAGTTGCAGGGCAAAGAAAACTCGCCCCAATGGCTGGATGTCGAGATTGAAGTCGTGCCGGGTGTGTCAGCCATGCAGGCCGGTGCCAGTCGTATCGGAGCCATGCTCGGGCACGATTTCTGCACCATTTCACTATCAGATTTACTCACCCCCTGGGAGACCATCGAGAAACGTTTACACGCCTGCGGCATGGGTGATTTTGTGGTATCTTTTTACAATCCAAAATCAAAAAAACGCGACTGGCAAATCAATCATGCCCGCGATATTTTACTCCAGTATCGCCCGCCTCAAACACCGGTACTGCTTGGTCGCCAACTTACTCGCGAAGATGAATCGGTTACCGTGATTACCTTAGCCGAGCTCGATGCTAAAGACGTGGATATGTTTACTCTAGTTTCTGTCGGCAACAGCGAGTCGCGTCATATTGCTAATGGCCAAAAAGAATGGGTGTATACCCCGCGCGGGTATTCAAAAAAGCTTTAATGCACCTTTATTCGGCTCTGGCTGCACTCTATTGACTGCAATTTTGGCGGCCTTAGTCAACAAAGATCAAGGCTATGCTGGTAACGCAGAAGCCATTTTTAGCCGAAAATTAACAGCATAAATTTATAAAACATTGAAATACTGGATGACATAACATGACTGTATATTTTGTTGGCGCCGGCCCCGGTGACCCCGAACTGATTACCATTAAAGCGCAAAAATTAATTAACCGTTGCCCGGTCATTCTCTATGCGGGATCACTAGTGCCGCGTGAAATTCTGGCCGATGTTGAAGACACAGCAGAAAAAATCATTGATACCGCCAGTCTCGACCTCGATCAAATACTCAAACATATTGAACAAGCCCATGCCGAGGGTAAAGACGTCGCTCGCGTGCATTCGGGCGATCCCTCTGTGTACGGTGCCATTGGCGAGCAAATTCGCCGTCTAAAACCGCTGGCTATCGATTTTGAAATTATTCCAGGCGTAACGGCCACCTCTGCATCGGCGGCTTGGTTGGGTAAAGAGTTAACCCTGTCGGGCGTATCGCAAACGGTTATTATGACCCGTTATGAAGGCAAGACACCTTTTCCTGAGCGCGAGCGCTTGCCCGCACTAGCCGCAACCGGTGCGACCTTAGCGATTCACCTAGGCGTCACCCGTATTCATAAAATTGTCGACGAGCTGTTACCGCATTACGGCCAAGACTGCCCCGTAGCGGTTTGTTACCGCACTTCGTGGGCCGATCAAGACAAGGTCATTGGCACTTTAAAAGATATCGTCGCCAAGGTTCGAGAGAAAAAATTCACTCGCACCGCATTAATTTTAGTCGGCCATGTTTTGGCTACCGATGAGTTTGATGATTCTTATCTTTACGATGAAGCGCAGGCTCATGTATATCGGCCCAAGGTGAGACCGGCAAAAGCTAGATCAGTCGACGACTCACAAGCTCATCCACCCGTAAAAGTACCTGAGTAATTTAAGCAATGCATAATGTTCTAGGGCGAGCATGCTGACACCGCTTTAGCTCGACAGGTTTTTATTTATGAAAATCAGCACTCCATCCAACTTTTCCAGAGGCTGGGTGGGGCACTGTGCACAGTCGGTCACCTGCAGTTATACACGGCAACTTTCAGTGCGCCCTCCAAAGCATCTCCTATTGAGGCTATAGCTCCGAATCCATCCAGTCGCACATTTTAACTTGATACATTTTCTACCCCCCAGCGCTTACACCTTTGCCCATATGGCTTCAGAACAAAGGCAATATGCGAGCATTGATAATGCCACCCGGATAATTTTCAGTTATAACGCAGCCCTTATTGAGCTGCGATATGCTATCAATTAGCGCAGCGGCCGGGCCAGGGTCCATTGCTAAAAGAGTTCAGCATTTCGGGTAAAGCGTGCCGTGCAACTCTATCTCAATAGGCAGTATTCATAAACGCTAAGGTCTTGTTACCGGTCGACACAAAGCACGTCTACAGGGCTAACAATCGTCGAGAGATCAACATCAAGTCGATGTAAATAGCGCTGGGTTGTTGCCACACTGTCATGCCCCAGCAATGTTTGTATCTCGCGAATATTGCACCCTTGAGCACACAGGTGGCTGGCAAAGGTATGCCTAAAATTATGGCAAGAGATATCCTTAGTTATACCCGATTGCTTTATGGCGCGACTAATACACGATTGCAGTGTTCTTCTTGGCATAGCTTCCCTATACAAGCGGCCATTGTTATAAACCGCTTTAAGGCCGTGGGCCGGGAACAAATACTGATAGCGAAACTCTCGTTCAACCGTTTTACGATTGCGCGCCAGCCATTTTGGAATAGCGACATAACCCTGTCCATTTTCCACATCAAAATTATGCTGGCTTAATACCTTTTCATATTGCAGTTGCAGTGGTCGATACAGGCACAGTGGCAAAGGTAAAACACGCGATTTACCGCCTTTACCGTGCCTTACCCATATTTCACGAAGATCAAAATCAATATCGCAAATGCGCATATCCAACAGTTCCTGCAGTCGAACACCGGTGGCAATAAAAAAACTAATCGGCAAATGTGCGTCTGTTGTACATGCGCTTAACAGTAAATCTATTTCACGCAGGCTAAGAGGCTGCTTTAGCTTCGACGGTTTTGTCGATTTAGCATGAGTCAGTTTACCCAGCGGTTGCTGTAAAAATTTATTAAAAAAGCATCTAAACGACGAGGCCGCTTGGCGTTGGGTACTATAATGATTGTTTTTAACGAGTACCTGAGCACTAAGAAATACTTCACAGTGCTTTTTCTGCATTTTATTGGGGTGAGTAAAGTTGTGAAATTTAATCAACTCTTTAACCCAAAAAACATAACTTTGCTCAGTGCGCCAGCTCAAGCCTGCGCTGCGTAAAAATGCCCGAAACCGGTGCAGTAATTTAACCGGCGGGATAGGTAATATTGGCCTTTCATCGCTCACACTATCACCCCTTTGTCTAACTCATGGCTGTTTATATAAACAGTATATGCTTGTGCTCAATAGGTCAAATTTTGATCAGTCCGCACCAGTAAAAGGCATAATTAATGTTAGGTGCACATTAGCATTTAACATCCACTGATTGCCCTGCAGGTTTTGTAACGTACTGATATTATTAGGTTTTATGAGGTGTTATATGCAAGGTTTTGAAGTGCGGGGGGCGCAAGATTGCGCCTAACATCAGCACAAACGTGAAACCCCTTTAACCACCAGAGCTAACACTATGATTTGAAATGGCTTTAGCATAAAATGAATAAAATTTTTTAAGCGAAGCCACCACAAACATTAGATGTGGGTTCGCATCTAATTAGTTGTTATAGCTTTAGGGCACCGTAGGGTTTATCTCTTTCGGGGTATTCAACTTCAAGTCGGTTAGCTTTGTTAAAATCTGGTAGTATTTGAACAACGAATCGCGGTCAT
>CAWVSV010000049.1:0-18788 GCA_963933095.1 uncultured Cellvibrionales bacterium | reverse complement strand
TCTTCTCGCAGCGCCGAGCGCAACGCCTCGGCAAAACCGAGAGTATCGCGATGCACCTCACGCTGGTTGACCAGACACTTTTTACTCTCGTGAACAAATTCTATCGGATCCTCAATAGTGAGAATATGCTCGTATTTATTGTCGTTAATATGGTCCACCATAGCCGCGAGGGTGGTGGACTTACCGGAACCAGTAGGGCCAGTAACTAGCACCAAACCGCGCGGTACCTGGCAGATATCGCGAAACACCGGTCCCATACCCAAATCTTCCATGGTCAGCACTTTCGAAGGAATAGTTCGAAATACCGCTGCTGAACCGCGATTCTGGTTAAAGGCGTTGACACGGAAGCGCGCGACGCCCGGCACTTCAAAGGAGAAGTCGGTCTCTAAAAACTCTTCGTAGTCTTTGCGCTGTTTGTCATTCATAATCTCATAAATGAGACTGTGAACTTCTTTATGCTCCATCGGTGGCAAGTTTATGCGGCGCACATCACCGTCAACGCGAATCATCGGTGGCAAACCCGCCGACAAGTGCAAATCCGAAGCGCCCTGTTTGGCACTAAAAGCTAAGAGTTCCGTAATATCCATAAATAGCCTACCAACTTTTTCTTTAATGTCGCAGCTGCGACCGATTCAATAAGTATATGCACATAATTAACGACAAAATAACACAAGTCCGCGCGCGATTGCATAGAGCCTGTCACCGAATTCATCGCAACAGCAACGAAGTCACACTCTTGGCCGTAAGTAAGACTAAAACCGCTGCCGATATACGCGCTGCCTTTGCCGCCGAGCAGCGTCACTTTGGTGAAAATTATCTGCAAGAAGCGCTGGAAAAACAACAGCAGCTAGTCGGCCTCAACATAGTGTGGCATTTTATTGGCCCAATTCAATCAAATAAGACTGGTGCGCTGGCCGAACACTTTCAGTGGGTACACAGTGTCGACCGCCTCAAGATCGCCCGGCGCCTTAGCGAACAGCGGCTAAAACACCTGCCCGCGCTCAATATCTGTCTGCAAGTTAATCTCGACAATGAGGCCAGCAAGAGCGGTGTGACACTTGCAGAGTTACCCGCCTTGGCTGACGCTGTCGCCAAACTACCCCATTTAAAGCTTAGGGGGCTAATGGCCATTCCAGCTCCGCGCAGCGATGTTAACGAACAACAACAGTCACTCGAGCGCTTACAGCAAGCCCTAAAGCAGCTTAATCAACAGGGTTACACGCTCGACACCTTATCGATGGGTATGAGCGGTGACCTAGAAGCTGCCATAGCCGCGGGCAGCACCATGGTCAGAATTGGCACCGATATTTTCGGCGCCCGCACTCCTCGCACCTCAAATAATTAAATACAGGAATTTTAATGAAAAATTTACAGATTGCATTTATTGGCGCCGGCAACATGGCCTGCAGTATTATTGGCGGGCTCATTGAGGGCGGATTGGCGGCAGGTAATATCACTGCCTGTGCACGCACCGAAGAGTCGCTGCAAAAAACCGCACAAAAATTTCAGGTAAACACCGAGCTGGACCCCCTTAAGGCGGTCGAAGATGCGGATGTGGTGGTACTCGCCGTTAAACCGCAAATATTAAAAGAAGTGGCCCTAGCCATAGCGCCAGCGCTGACGCAGCAGACACTGATACTCTCGGTTGCCGCTGGCATTACTACCGACAGTATGGCCAAGTGGCTGGGCCAAGAACTCGCCATAGTGCGTTCTATGCCCAACACCCCGTCACTGCTGCAGCTCGGAGCCAGCGGCGCTTTCGCCAATGCCAACTGCAGTGTTGAGCAACGCCAAATAGGCAACGACATTCTTGCCGCTGTCGGTATTGTCGAGTGGGTCGACAGTGAGGCTCTGCTAAACCCAGTCACGGCGGTATCCGGCTCCGGCCCGGCCTATTATTTTTTAATGATGGAAGCGATGATCGACGCGGGTGTCGCTATGGGGCTCGACCGTGACAGCGCCAGCAAGCTAACCATTCAAACCGCACTCGGCGCCGCTAGGCTGGCACAAACGGCCGATGTCGACGTAGCAGAGCTACGCCGCCGAGTCACTTCCCCCGGCGGCACCACCGAACAGGCGATTAACTCGTTTGAGCAGAACCAAATTCGAGCTACATTTACTTGCGCTATGAAAGCAGCCAGTGATAGAGGCGCTGAACTGGCTGAAATATTAGCTAAATAAACTCAATTAATTCTATTTTCAGGACACCCGAAATGCCAGATTCAGTGATAAATATCACCAATATGCTCATAACGTCACTCGGTGCAATCTACTTATTGATTGTAGCTATGCGCCTCTTGCTACAATTTGTTCGAGCCGATTTCTATAATCCCTTGTCCCAATTCATTGTCAAGGCCACTAACCCTTTATTACTGCCGCTGCGTAAAATAATTACAGGTTTTTATGGGGTCGATTGGGCCTCTATTTGTCTGTTGTTAACGATACATGTTCTCTTAACTCTGCTGCTTTGCCTGCTGAACAATGTTGCCGTAAACTTTGTAGCCCTTCTCTGCTGGTCTCTGATCGGTGTGTTATTTTTTATCGTGAATATATTCTTTTGGGCCATGATGATATCAATCGTCGTAAGCTTTGTAGCGCCCCAGAATAATCACCCCGCACTGCTACTTATGCGTCAGTTAACAGAGCCACTATTTGAGCCTATTCGCCGCCGTTTACCATCAATGGGAGGGTTAGATTTTTCCCCGATTATTATCTTCATCGGTATTTACGTTATTGAGCAGATACTTTATGTCCTGGCCGGCATGGCCCAAATTACCCCATATATCGCCAAATCCATCATTGGGATTTAGGTCGTAAATTCGGTCTTAATCGAGCCATAAAAAATAACCCTCTTCTCACGCTGGATAAAGGCTATGGGCACTGAATCTATCGACCAACATATCTCCAACTATGATCAGTGGAAACGCTCGCTGACGCGTCAGCTTGAACACTTTACCGCCTGGAGTCGCGAACACGCGGCCCTCAGCCCAGAGATTGCAAATAGTATTGAGCGCGCTCGACGACTGCTGGCGCAAGAACACTTTACTCTGGCCTTTGTCGGTGAATTTTCTCGCGGTAAAACCGAGTTAATAAATGCCCTGCTATTTAACGGATTAGGCCAGCGACTGCTGCCCTCAACTCCTGGTCGCACCACTATGTGTCCGACTGAGATTTATTGTGAAACAGGCTCTAAGGCCCACAATAACTGTGTAAGACTGCTGCCGATTGAGACCCGCCGCACCACTACCAGCATGCACAGTTTCAAGCGTATTCCACAAAAATGGATCACTCTGAACTTCGATCCCAGTGCTACCGAGCAGGTTAAAAAAGCCATCGGCCAAGTATCCGCCACCAAATATGTCAGCATTGAAGATGCGCGCAAACTGGGCTTTGATGCTAGCCACTTCAGTGTGGTCGACAATCAGGTTGAAATTCCCGCTTGGCGTCACGCGCTTATCACCCTCGAGCACCCACTATTGCGCCACGGCTTGCGCATTATCGACACGCCAGGGCTTAACGCCCTTGGCAATGAACCAGAGCTAACCCTACGAACGCTGCCCTCAGCCCAGGCTATTGTGTTCTTACTGGCAGCCGACAGCGGTGTCAGCGCCAGCGAGATGACGATCTGGCAAGAGCATATTGATGAGCTGCGCAAGCGCCAGAACCTACAAGTGTTAACGCTGCTAAATAAAGTCGATACCCTCTGGGATGACCTGCTCAGCGACACAGAAATTAGTGCCAATGTTGACGATATTCGCAAGCAAACAGCAGGCTTGCTACGCATGCCGCTAAAAGATGTGATCGCCCTATCGGCCAAACAGGGCTTACTCGGCAAAGCCACCCATGACCATGTCCGTCTCGAGCGTAGCAACTTTGTACCTTTCGAAGAGGCCATTGCCAACAGCATTATTCACAATCGCCTGCGTATTGCCAGCCAGCCAGTAGTAGCCGATATTCTGGCCATATTCGAGAACACTCGCCAAAGCCTAAAGTGCCAACTATTTGATTGCGACGCCGAATTGGAAAAAATGGAAGCCAGCTATTCACCCACCGCGCAACAAACAGTACTGACCGAACTGCGCGGTAATATACGCCAGATCCACAGTCGCCATCACAAGTTGGCGCGGTCACTGCGCAGCAGCCAACACCTGCTGGAGCGGCAGCGGCAATCGCTAACAGCGCCTGTTGACCACGATCTGCTCGACAACCAAGTTCGCGAGGTTCAGCAAACCCTGTCGCAAAGTTGGACTAGCTTTGGCCTGTCGCGCGCCCTCGGCACCTTTTACCAAGTCTTAGAACACAATCTCGACAATCTTGAGCGCGAAGCTGAGCAGGCTAACCGTGTGCTAGCATCAATTTATCATCGCCGCGAACACGGCCAGAGCAGTAACGAGCTGCTGCATCGCCATCTGTTTAGAGTCGATGACTACCGTCTGCGTTTGCAATATCTCACCCAGCGCGCCAATAGCTTTCGTCGCTCTATCGACACCCTATTAACCAGCAAGAGCAATATTCTAAACCGCTTTATTAACACCCTCGTGCACGAAACTCGCGAAATTTATAGCGACATTAACAACGCTATCGATCACTGGATCAAAGAGGCTATGGCGCCGCTGATGCAGCACAATATGTATCAAAAGCAGCTACTTGATCGCCATATGCTGCGTCTGGCCAAGATCAACAATAAGAAACAGGACATTGATGATGAACGGCGGGATTTGCGCGACAATATCGCCAGCTACGAGCAGGCGCTGCAAGCGCTCGATAATATCCTCAAAGAAGCCGAGCGCAATCCACCGAAGCCAAGCTTAATGCCAGAAATCGGTAAAGTGGTTTCTCTAGATCAGGCACGACAGGCCGTTCGCGCCTATTAATCGAGTTTCACTAGCTGACAACACATGCTTGCGGCTAAGCGCTGGCATCTTTAGACTTGCCGCTGTTTTTGAACGATGCAAATGAGAGAGATATGCCCGAGGATTTTCCCGCTGATTCTGTCGGCTTGGTATGCCCGCAAACAATGGCGTTTAATACCCCGCTAGAACTTGCTTGCAGTCGCGAGCTTGGCCCCTACCAACTGGTGTATGAAACGTATGGTCAGCTCAACGCCAATGCCAGCAATGCTATCCTGATTTGCCACGCTCTCTCGGGGCACCATCATGCCGCTGGCTTTCACGATTTTGATGATCGCAAACCCGGCTGGTGGAATCACTATATCGGCCCAGGCAAACCGATCGACACTGATAAATTTTTTATTGTTAGCCTCAATAACCTCGGCGGCTGCAACGGTTCGACCGGCCCCACCAGTATCAATCCCGCCACCGACAAACCATGGGGGCCCGATTTTCCCAAGCTGCGAGTGCGGGATTGGGTCAATTCACAAGTACGACTAGCCGATCGGCTAGGCATAAGTTGCTGGGCCGCCGTTATTGGTGGCAGTCTCGGCGGCATGCAAGCTATGCGCTGGGCACTGGAGTACCCCGATCGTATTAAACACTGCGTGGTAATCGCCTCAGCCATGAAGTTATCGGCACAGAATATCGCCTTTAACGAGACTGCGCGTCAGGCAATTTTGGCGGACCCTGAATATCATAATGGCCGCTACCAAGAGCACCAAAGCTACCCTAAAAGCGGCCTATCAGTGGCCCGCATGATCGGCCATATCACCTATTTGTCTGGCGATGGTATGGGCAAAAAGTTCGGCCGAGAATTGCGTTCGGGGAGTTTTGAACAGGGTGTGGACGAGCCGGTTGAGTTTCAAATCGAAAGCTACCTGCGCTATCAGGGCGGCATATTTGCCGACAGTTTCGACGCCAACACCTATCTTCTAATGACCCGGGCACTCGACTATTTCGACCTGGCCCGCGAATATCAAGACAACCCGGTGGAGGCATTCAAACGCGCTCAGTGTCAGTTTTTAGTGGTGTCGTTTAATTCTGACTGGCGCTTTGCTCCCGAGCGCTCGCGCGAAATTGTCGACGCATTGATGGGGGCCAATAAAGCCGTTAGCTATGCCGAAATCGACAGCAGCTTCGGGCACGATGCCTTTCTGCTACCCAACGAGCGCTATCAGACGGTATTCAATAACTACATGGCCAATGTTTTTCTAGAGAGTATCGCCAGCGATCTCAAGGTAAACGGATAATGCGCTTCGATCTAAAAATCATACAAAATTGGATTGTTCAAAACAGCCGTATTCTCGACCTCGGCTGCGGCGACGGAACCCTGCTAGAGCGCCTGCGTGATGAAAAAGGTGCTCAAGGCTATGGCTTGGAAATTGGTGCTGACGAAATTAGTGCCTGTATTGCCAAGGGTTTAAATGTTATTGAACAGGATCTCGATCGTGGCCTCGGCAACTTTGCCGACAACAGCTTCGACACAGTGATGATGACCCAAGCTCTGCAGACTATGACCTATCCGCACAAGGTGCTGGATGAAATGCTGCGCGTAGGTAAAGAGTGCATTGTCACCTTCCCTAATTTTGGTCACTGGAAGGCGCGCTTACATCTACTGATACATGGCCGCATGCCGGTATCGGACTTGCTGCCATGGGAGTGGTACGACACTCCCAATATTCACTTCTGTACCTGTAAAGACTTTGAAGACCTGTGCAGCGAGAATGGCATTCTCATTTTACAGCGTCAGGTTATCAGTGAACGCAGCTTCAAAATTTTAACCAAGCTACTGCCGAATCTGTTTGGTGACACCGCGATTTATCGACTGACAAGATCTATACTATGAAGATAACCCTGAACTTGGAGAACGAAAATGAAATGGTTAACCACACTGATACTTTTGTGCTTGGCAACAACCGTCACTACTTCTGTCAGTGCGCAGGAAAGCACCAAACCCTATGAGGAATTTGGCGACTATAAAGTCTATTTCAGTGTTTTTAACAGCACGTTTATCCTGCCTGAAGTGGCGCGTGCCCACAATCTAACTCGCTCCAAAGACCGAGTATTAATCAATATCTCTGTCGTTAAAGATAACACCTTCGGTCTACCCGCTAAAATTAGTGGGCAAGCGTCTAATTTGATGCAACAAAAGAAAAATTTAGAGTTCATCGAAATCGCCGAACAAAACACCACTTATTATTTAGCATCGATGTTTCACCTACACGAAGAAGTGATTAATTTCACTATCGAAGTTACCCCCGAAGGTGAGTCCAAATCGCATACGGTGAAGTTCACTAAGAAACTGCACCAGAGCGGCTCTTAATCCGGTTGAACTGGGTGTATAACCGCACTACAAGCGATTTAAGTATGAAAAAAGTAGTATTGGCCAGCGGCAACGCTGGCAAGTTAAAAGAGTTTCAACAGCTATTGGGGGACTGCGATTTTGAAATAGTGCCACAGTCAAAGTTTGATGTGCCCGAAGCCGACGAGTGCGGCCTAAGTTTTATCGAAAATGCCATTATCAAAGCCAGAAACGCCTGTATTCATAGCGGTTTGCCGGCAATTGCCGACGACTCTGGTTTAGCGGTGGACGCCCTGAATGGGGCTCCGGGTATTTACTCGGCCCGCTTTGCCGGCGCTGATGCCACCGACAGTGACAACAACCAACTGCTACTAGAAAAGCTGCGCCTTGTTCCCGACGCACTGCGCAGTGCTCGATTTCACTGCGTACTTGCGTTTATGCGTCACGAGAACGACCCCACTCCCATTATTTGCCACGGCAGCTGGGAGGGACAAATTGTTCAAGATGCCAGCGGTAGGCATGGTTTTGGCTACGACCCTATTTTTTATGTGCCCGAGCACAAATGCACCTCGGCGCAGCTGAAAAAAACCGAAAAGAACCAAATTAGTCACCGCGCCCGCGCCATGGCGCTGTTACTGCAAACACTAAACGCCCAGCGTTAACCAGGCAACACCGCGTTGTGTGAGAACTTTATGAAGCTCCCCCCTCTTTCTTTATATGTTCACATCCCTTGGTGTGTGCGCAAATGTCCCTATTGCGATTTCAACTCCCACAAGGCCGAGCCAGAATTGCCCGAACACGCCTATGTACAGGCACTGATCGCGGACCTAAAAATTGATGCCCAATTCTGCTCTGAACGCAAACTCAGTTCAATTTTTATCGGCGGTGGCACCCCCAGCCTTTTTTCAAGTGCAGCGATTGGCCAGGTTCTCGATGCAGCGCAAAGTATTATCGGCTTTAGCGACGACATAGAAATCACCCTTGAAGCTAACCCCGGTACCTTCGAGCAGGAAAAATTCAGCGGCTACAGAGCCGCCGGTGTCAATCGACTGTCTATTGGTATTCAGAGCTTTAACGACGCACAATTACAGCGCTTGGGACGCATTCACTCTAGCGGTGAGGCTGTAGCGGCGGTGGCTATGGCAAGAGCAGCGGGCTTCGACAATATCAATCTCGATCTAATGCACGGACTGCCCGAACAAACTCTACAACAGGGCTTGGACGACCTGCATCAGGGTCTCGCGCTAAACCCTGAACACTTGTCCTGGTATCAGTTAACCATCGAGCAGAATACCGAATTTTACTCAGCGCCTCCGACCCTGCCAGTAGACGACACCTTGGCCGACATCCAAGATCACGGCCATGTGTTACTGCAGCAAGCTGGATTTCACCAGTACGAGATATCCGCCTACACTCAGCCACATAAGCACTCACGCCACAATTTCAATTACTGGCGCTTCGGTGACTACATAGGTATAGGTGCCGGTGCTCATGGAAAATTAACGCAGCTTGATCCGCATGGGAAACTACACATTGAGCGCCGCAATAAAGCACGCCAACCGCAACACTATCTAGACTATCAACAGCGTATCACCGGCTTTGTAGCAGGCAGCCAACAGCTGAGCGCAGAGCAATTACCGCTGGAATTTGTTATGAATGCCCTGCGCCTAACTGAAGGGGTCGATATTAATGTATTTCAGCAAACAACCGGGCTATCAGTGTCGGCTCTGGAGCCGCAGCGACAACATTTGATAGCGCGCGGACTGCTGCTGGCCGATCCTCAGCGTCTACAAACTACCCCGCTAGGGCAGCGTTTTTTAAACGAAGTACTCGCGGTCTACATGGAATAAGAAATAGCGCACAGTATTAACGTCTATATCATCTATCAAAGCCTGACATTAGTGTCTAATATCGCCGTATACTACTGCTACACTTAGCTAACCGTGATTGGAATAAGCATTAATGTTCAATATTGCTCGCTACAGCCGCGAAAATCCGATCGCAACCAAATTGCTAGGGCTGATAATTCTGTCCAGCTCGCTGATCGCTATGATCGCCATTTTGTTGCAGCTCTACGCTAGCTTCCAAGATGACGTCGCCGCACTCGAAACGCGCCTCGATCAGGTGCGTATTTCCACTCTCGCCAGTATTACCAAAAGCCTGTGGGGCTTTGACGAAGAGCAGCTGAGTGTTCAGATAGAATCGGTATTGGAAGTAGAAGATGTCGCCCAAGTAACGGTAGTGTGGCGCGACTGGAACAATGTCGAGCAAGCCATGATGGCGAACTCTACCAAGGGCGTAGCACTTGGCGACAACCCCAATAATGTGCTGGTAAAAGAGTATCCGCTAATTTATGCCGACCCCAATACCCCAGAACAAGAACTCGGACGACTAGTTGTTACTGCAAGCTTAGAGGGCGTTTATAACAAACTATGGGAGCGCGCTGGTTTTATCGCCCTGCTGCAGGGTTCCAAAACACTGATCATTTCGCTGTTTATTTTGTGGTTAGTGCGCACACTGCTTACCCGCCATATGGATCAGGTAGCCTTGTACACGCGTACCCTGGGCCTCGACAGCCTAACCACACCGCTAATCTTAAAACGTAAAAAGAACGACGACAAACCCGACGAAATGGATCGAGTCGTGAACGCCATCAATCAGATGCGCGAACAACTACTCGGCGATATCGAACAGCGCCGTTCGATTGAAATCGCATTGCTAAGCGAGAAAGAAGAAAAACTCGAAACTCGCCGCCAAAAAGCCGCCGCCGAAGATGCCAACCGCGCCAAAAGCCAATTCTTGGCCACCATGAGTCATGAGATTCGTACCCCTATGAACGGTGTAATCGGCATGGTTGAGTTGCTTCGCGATACGCCATTAAACGAAAACCAGCAACACTATCTCGATGTCATTCACCGCTCCGGTGAAACCCTGCTCGATATCATTAACGATATTCTCGATTACTCGAAGATTGAAGCGGGCAAGATGAAGCTTGAATCAGCCCCCTTCAATCTCGAAGACCTAATCGAAGACTGCATTCAGTTATTTGGCGCCACCGCCAACAAACGCCGTATCGAATTAATCGGCAATGTTAGCCCCACCACCCCCATACACTTACTCGGCGACCCGACTCGACTGCGGCAAGTCCTCATCAACTTGCTCGGTAATGCGTTTAAATTCACCAGTGAGGGTTCAGTACTACTCGAAGCCAAACGCGATCAAAACTGCACCATGGACGAGCCACTGATTCGTTTTTCAGTGCGTGACTCAGGCATTGGTATCGAGCAACAAGCCTTAAACCAGCTGTTTGAATCTTTTAGCCAAGCCGATAGTTCCACAACTCGTAAATACGGCGGCACTGGCCTTGGGCTGGCGATTTGTAAAAGCATGGCCGAGCTTATGGACGGTCACATTGGCGTCGAGAGCATCAAGGGTGAAGGCTCTACTTTTTGGTTCACAGCGCGCTTCAAACTGTCGACTAAAATAATCGAGCCATCGACTCGCTCAAATCAAATCACCACCTGTATAGTCGGCAAAAAGTTACTTATCGTGGAAGATAATCACGCCCTGGCCGATGTTATCCAACACCACTGCTTAAGCTGGGGAATAGAGGCAAAAATTGCCGCTACCGGCTATCAAGCACAACAATTATTGCAGCAGCACAGCTTTGACTTTGCCTCGCTTGACTACCATCTACCCGATATTACAGGGCTAGAATTGGCGCATCGAATTCGCACAGACAATATTAATATGCCCATGTTTATGCTCACAGGCACTGATGAGGCTATGTCGGACGAGGTAATGCAAGATTTAAAAATTACCACCGCTTTGCGCAAGCCAATCTCCATGAAGCGATTAAAATCTGAATTAGCGGGTTTACTGGGTGCTAATATCAAATTAGAAAAAGAGCAACATGGCGCGGCTCGCGACTTTAACCTATTTGCTCACCTGCGCGTGCTAGTCGCGGAAGACAACGCCGTCAATCGCATGGTTATCAAAGGCCTGCTGGGTAAATTGAAGATTGAACCCGTGATGGCTGAAAACGGTCTGCTGGCATTTAATGCATTAAAAGAGGCAGATAAACCCTTTGATATGGTGTTGATGGATTGCGAGATGCCTGAAATGGACGGCTTTGAAGCAACCAACCAGATTCGCCAATATGAAAAAGCCAATAGCATGGAAGCCACGCCTATTGTTGCCCTCACCGCCCACGCCTTGCAGGAACATCGCGAAGCCGTCTACGCTAGCGGCATGAGTCACTACCTTTGCAAGCCTGTAACGCTCAACGACCTCCACAACGCAATGGAGAAAATGGGGCTAATGAAATCTACCCCACGAGCACTGGACTCTTAATGTAAACAGCTCATCTATTGCCACTGATTACCTGACCACTACAGATGCTGACCTAAGCTAAATAACTAGCCGATTTAGGCTCACCAAATAAAGAGCTTCACCTGAGATTTAATAGTGCAGATGTGGCATTTTTATGGGCCACATAGAACAACTAAGTAGGTGATGCTAGATTTTTTTAAGATGTAATCCTTATCTCTGGTCTTTTTCGTCTATTATTACCAATCAGAACGCATCTCGGCTTGCCGCTTTGCGCCACAATCTTTATTATTTCAATAATAAATTAATAACGGCCATTATAATATTGAGCCACTATCTATAATTTTGGAGAACAACCATGAACGACGCAATCATTCACGTTACTGACGACAGCTTTGAAGCCGATGTACTCAAAGCCGAAGGACCGGTTCTGGTCGACTTTTGGGCCGAATGGTGTGGACCGTGTAAAATGATTGCCCCGGTACTGGACGAATTGGCCAGCACCTATGCCGGTAAAATATCCATCGCCAAAATGGATGTTGATGACAGCAAAGAAACTCCAGCCAAGTTCAATATTCGCGGCATCCCTACTCTGATCATCTTCAAAAATGGCGAAGCCTCCTCCACCAAAGTAGGCGCTCTGACCAAAAAGCAGTTAATAGAGTTTATTGAAGCCAGCCTATAACTCGAATAAATAGCCGCTCAAGCTTTAGCGGCTATTTATTGCACTGTTTTTTTGCACTGCTGTTATTAAGCCGCTATACTCAATTTTAGTTTTTCAGACGTCCTGTCCGGATAGTCTAGCCTAAAGAAGTAACCAACAATTTCATTCTCCCTTACTCTCAATCCCCACTTCGGGGCCTGCATCTAGCCATTCCTATTGGCCGTATCTGCGACCCCCTCAAAAAAGCATTATTTATGAATCTTACCGACCTGAAAGCCAAACCTATTGAAGAACTGATTGGCATCGCCAAAGATATGGGCCTAGACAACGTTGGCCGCAACCGTAAACAAGAAGTACTCTTCAATATTTTGAAACGCCATGCTAAAGGTGGTGAAGACATCTACGGCGATGGTGTACTGGAAATTCTTCAAGATGGCTTCGGTTTTCTGCGTTCAGCTGACTCATCCTTTCTCGCTGGCCCTGATGATATTTATGTCTCTCCCAGCCAAATACGCCGTTTTAACCTGCGCACCGGCGACAGCATTTCGGGCAAAATTCGTCCACCAAAAGATGGTGAACGCTACTTTGCTATGCTCAAAGTTGATCAGATCAACTACGACAAGCCAGAAAACTCCAAGAACAAAATTCTGTTCGAAAACCTGACGCCACTCTTTCCCAACAAGCGTTTAGTTCTAGAGGCGGGCAACGGCTCATCGGAAGATTTAACCGGTCGTGTAATCGACCTCATCTCCCCGATAGGTAAAGGGCAGCGCGGTTTGATAGTAGCACCGCCAAAAGCCGGTAAAACTATCATGATGCAAAATATCGCTCAGGCCATCACTCGCAACAATCCCGAGTGTCACTTGATCGTATTGCTCATTGACGAGCGCCCGGAAGAAGTAACTGAAATGCGCCGCTCAGTCCGTGGCGAAGTGGTCGCCTCGACCTTTGATGAGCCACCTGCGCGCCATGTACAAGTGGCCGAAATGGTAATCGAAAAAGCTAAGCGTCTGGTGGAACACAAGAAAGATGTGATCATTCTGCTCGACTCCATCACTCGCTTGGCGCGAGCCTATAACACCGTCATTCCTTCCTCCGGCAAAGTTCTGACCGGTGGTGTAGACGCTCATGCTCTCGAGCGTCCGAAGCGTTTCTTCGGCGCTGCGCGTAATATTGAAGAGGGCGGCAGCCTGACTATTATCGCGACTACTCTAGTCGATACCGGTTCAAAAATGGATGAGGTTATCTACGAAGAGTTTAAAGGTACTGGTAATCAGGAGCTGCATCTCGACCGAAAAATTGCCGAGAAGCGCATCTACCCTGCTATTAACCTGCGTCGCTCCGGCACACGCCGCGAAGATCTTTTAATGAAAGAAGACGAGCTACAGCGCGTGTGGATTTTACGCAAGCTGCTCACTGATATGGAAGATACCGGCGCCACCGACTTTTTGCTTGGCAAACTGAAAGATTTCAACAATAACGATGATTTCTTCATGTCGATGAAAAGAAAATAAGCTGTAGATTATGAAGGGCGCTGCAACTTCAGTGTTCAGTAACAAAAGTAACAGAAGCCTAATCGTGAGATCTGGCTTTAAAATGGTCATTTAAATTTTTTAACTACGGAATAAATTATGAATACGGAATCTCTCAACGCTATTCAAGCTTTAGTGCTCGCATATGCTCCAAACCTACTTCTCGCAATCGTCACGCTAGTTATAGGCTGGAGCCTAATCGGCTTTGCTATGAAGATGTTTGTTAAAGGCATGGAAAAGAAAGGTATGGAGCCCACCCTGCGTGGTTTCTTGCACAATTTAGGTAATACTCTGCTAAAAGCTATGCTGCTAATCAGTGTGGCCTCCATGGTGGGCATCGAGACGACTTCCTTTATTGCGGTCCTTGGTGCTGCGGGTCTCGCTATAGGCTTGGCGCTTCAGGGTAGCTTGTCAAACTTCGCCGGTGGCGTACTGATCCTAATATTCAAACCCTACAAGGTAGGCGATGTGATTCAAGCCCAAGGCGAGATCGGCTGCGTAAAAGAGATTCAAATTTTCACCACCCAATTACTTACGCCCGATAACAAGCGAATCATCATCCCTAATGGCCCACTAGCCAACGGTAATATCGCTAACTATTCTGCCGAAGATAAACGTCGTGTCGATTTTGTTTTTGGTATTGGTTACAGCGACTGCATCGATAAAGCGCGCAGCGTTATAAAAAGCGTACTCGATGCCGACCAGCGCATCCACAAAGACACTGACGCCGTTATCGTTGTATCTGAGCTAGCCGATAGTTCTGTAAACTTTACCGTGCGTGTGTGGGCTGATAGCGCCGATTATTGGGGAATATATTTCGATACTACTGAAAGCATTAAAAAATCTTTTGATGCACAGGGTATTTCTATACCGTTTCCTCAGCGTGATGTGCACATGCATCAGCAAGCTTAGTATTAAGGATGCTGCTCTGCCGGAAGTGTAGCAACCGCAAGTACAGCTCTCGGGCATTGCCACTATAGATAGCGGCAATGCCGAAGTGATTTGTAAGAGTCACCGACTTGCATTAACTGCATGAATTACAAAGAAGGATAAAGGCAGTCTTCTGGTTAACTATGTAGTGCCATTAAAAAAGGCTTGGTCTCATGACCAAGCCTTTTTTAATGGCACTACATTAGTTTTACACCTTCAAATAAAGCGCCGATTTAATAGCAATAACCGCATCCATTAAAGGCTCTGCCAGCGAACTGGTGCCCCCCTATTAGCACCCTCATTCAATCGTTAGTATTAACCGCGTCGAAGTCAGCAGAGATATCTATTATGCGCAGCTCGTCTACCTGAAAAGTTCCTTTTATCGATCCAGCATTGAAAAATTCGTCGGTTAACAGAGTGTCCAGCCTTGTTGATGGGTATCATATTGCTAAGCAGTGTTTCTACTGCACGGGGAGCTCATCAGCCGCATAATTAAGGGCATTACCATATTGCCAGTACCTGCTCACTATTAGCATGTAGCCAGGTGATTTTTCTAATATGGCAATTAACTTTGACTATAAATATTCTCTATATATAAATTTAAATGCCTCCTTCATTATTAACCCTGCGCTCTCAACCTGTCCCGAAAGACACCTTTCAAAATTAGTCACTCGCCTGAACAATGCTTGGTTATTTAGCGCCAAAACTCTAAGATGCCATAACTATAAGTTAGCTCGCTGTCGCGGAGACAACCATGATCCCAGAAGCCGAAATTAAAAAACTAGTCGACAAGCTCGATACCGATCGCATCATTAAGTTTTTTCGTAAGAACGCCACCAATACCGTTTACTTTCACCATCTGGTCGAAGAGGGCGACAATGCGAGCGAAGTAGACTCCGACAGTATTCAAGATCGAGAGCTGCAAGTTCCGACTCTGGTGATGGAGGAAGATTCTTTTTTGCTGGTGCACAACAATCAAAAACTGTCGCAAACTTTAGCCAAGGATGACTTTCAAGTAGCCTCAATTGCCGTTAATAAATTACTCGATTTGGCCCAAAGTTTAGATGGTGTGAATGGTATAGCGGTGCAGTGCAATAGCTGTTATTTCACGGTCGATCTCGATGAATTGCGAGACGGACTGGTTTAACTTTCCCTTACTATGTAGCAGGCCATATAATCGCGCCTCTGCTTATTGAGTCTCGCCCATGGCCGCGCATAGATTTAAACTCGCTCTACTTCACCCCCGTTACTGGCTGACGTGGCTGGGTATTGGCATATGGGCGCTGCTGGTGCAATTGCCGTTTCCGCTGCTAATACTTATGGGTACAGGGCTGGGCAAGTTGGTGTATCGCTACAACCACAAACGCCGCAAGATTGCCGCACGCGATTTAGAAATCTGCTACCCCGATAAAACCGCACTCGAGCGCGAGCACATTCTGAAAAAAAGCTTGGAGTCGATCGGCATAGCTGCTTTTGAGACAGCCATGGCGTGGTTTTGGCCTAGCTGGCGCCTGCGTCGACTTTATACTGTCGAAGGTCGGGAGCATGTTGAGCGGGCCCAGGCTGAGAACAATTCGGTATTAATGCTTGGCACACACCTCACCACACTCGATATTGGCGGCGCCTTTATGGGCCTTGAATTTCGTATGGGCGGTATGTATCGCACCAACCGCAATGCCGCCTATGACTGGGTGCAGCGCTGGGGCCGTCAAAGCTGTCGACCCGACGCGACCTTTATTGCCAGCGACAATGTTCGCGGCCTGATTAAACACCTGCGCCAAGGGGGCATCTTTTGGTATGCACCCGATCAAGATCACGGCGCTAAGGGCAGTGTATTTGTATCCTACTTTAACGTGCCGACCGCGATGATTACCGCCACGGCTACTTTTGCTCGTATGGGTAAAGCCGCTGTGGTGCCGGTATATCAGCAGCGCCTACCGGGCGCCAAGGGCTATAAATTAATTTATTTACCGGCACTGGAAAACTTCCCTAGCGGCGATGATCAAGCCGATGCTCAAGTCATCAGTGACTTTATAGAGCGCATAGTGCGCGAGCAGCCAGAGCAATATCTGTGGATACAGCGCCGCTTCAAAACTCGGCCCCAAGGTGCTGCCAGCCTTTATTAAGGTATTAACGCCTACTTTTTGTTCAAAAAAAGATCTACCCGCCCAAAAAGTGTGACGCACATCACATTATTTTTTAGCATAAAGCGTAAGAATGACAATAAGCGCTTCCATAGAGATAGCGCCAAAAAATAATAAAAATAAACAATACACAGATATAGGTGATTTATGAGATTTTTACGCGCCAGCGCTCACACGCCCTTCCTGCCACAAAAACAGCAACCACTGATGGGCAGACACCCTATCAGTATACAAAACACGACCAAGCTCGCGGCGGTTCCTTGCCGAACAAAAGATAAAAGACAAAGCCGCTAAATTCTGCTCTCATAGTCCTTGCATCTATAGTCCCTGCGCCAATGGTATTTGCGGTAAATAGCTGAGAATTCTCAAGCTAAGTGCGCTCAGTACAGCAGCTCTAAAGAAGCGTCTGTACTCCGTAACAAGGCCATCAAAAAAAGCTTTCTGGTAACCGCGGCCTTGCACAAAGACGCGGCTCAGGTTTGCCAGAGCCACGCGGCTAATTCTGCCGCAAACGTAATTGTGCCAGCAAATAAAAACGACCCATTTATGCAGCATGCCGACGCTAGAAACCAACAATCGAAGTTTCGGCTCACTGCCATAGTGGTCGGCTACTTACTGCTATGCTGCATTTTAGACCCACCAAGCGCACTGGCCGAAGAAGCCATTAATACGGACACAATCGCCCTAAAACCTTTACTGATACACACGCATTCTGATTCCGTTAAAGAGTATCACTTATTTTTACAAGGCCGCGACCCACTGGCACTCAGCGACTATCGGATGCCAGAGGGGATCACTCGTCGCGTCATACTGGAGATGCTACTGCTGCAACAAGCCCTGCACTATGGTGGTATAAAGCAAGCACTACGTTTTCAACCCTACAGCGATAACTACCAACACACGCTGCAGCAAGTTAGCGATGGCCGCATATTAATGCATGCCGACACGTTCTGGCAGCAGGACTTATCTGCCAGATCTAATGATTTGTATCTGAGTAGCCCGACCATAGAGCATGGCCAGTATATTGTCGGTCTCTACTCGTCACCTGAAAATCAGCGCGCTCTTGAAAGTAATAAAGAAAACTTATCGCAACTTAGTGCCGCATCTAATATTGCTTGGTCGGCGGACTGGCAGGCACTCGAAGCACTTGATCTCAAGCAACTGCACAATGTGCGTCACTGGCGCATGATGGCCAGCATGGTAATGAAGCAAGATGTAGACTTTTTACTGGCCCCATTTCAAGGTACTAAGAGCCAAGTTATAAACCGCGGAAAATTTAATCTAGTGCCCATTCCTCATATTAAACTGGCCTTAAACGATAGCCGTCACTACGCAATTTCTAAAAAACACAGTGCTGGCGAACAAGTTTACAAGGCCATTAACCGCGGTATCGAAACCATGAAACGCAAAGGAATTTGGCTGCGCGCTTATCGAGAATCGGGAGTATTTGATCCCAATGTCGACAACTGGCAGCTACTTAACCCCACCGTAGACTAAGTCGGCCAAGAAGAGCGCTGATAGCTCCGTATAATCTCAATAATATTTCGATGGTTCACCACTTTTGAACCACATTGCAGGCCTCGCGGCGCATTAAAAAGGCACCCCAGTAAAAGCATTGGCTATTCAATACTTTACATAAATAACTTCATGCTCAAAAAGCTAATTAGCAGCTAAATTGTTTCATCCAGACCGAAGTTAGTATCATTGCGAAAATTCGCTGCGGTGATTAAGACTCCGTCGCTGTATATACCCACCTAACGTCATCGAATTCATCGCAGCCTTATTAAATACATCGGCTAGATTGAACTCCAGCACAGTAATATTCTCGGCAATACCGCGCGGGCTTATATAAAAAGGCGTTATTACCGATCACCAACAAACGCACCTGAAAAGCGCCATTAAGATTTTTCTTATTTTTACTTGCTTACGCTATCATTATTAAATAGCGTACCCAGCCTACTATTTTTATTACCTATATTTTTATTAGTGAGAAAG
>CAWVSV010000048.1:0-18890 GCA_963933095.1 uncultured Cellvibrionales bacterium | reverse complement strand
GACAAGATACTAATGGTACTTATCGGTTGATGACCAATGAGGAATACAGCAAAGACCTTGTTATTCATAAGAGTGAAGAGACAAAAATATATACGGTTTATGGTCCAAACTTAGCTTTTATAGGCGAGGCAATAGAAAACCTTTATGGCGAGCGTGTAGAGTTAACCTATTCTGGTGGTCAAAATAATGTTTCAGGTTCTTCAGGCCGTGGTAATTCTAATTCCAATAACAACCGAAACAACAATAGCAATAATAGCAATAATAATAGAAATTCTTCTGGTAATTTTTCATCTGGATCTAGTAGTAGTGAAAAAGTGACAGAAAAGTTGAGTGTAGATCAGTTGGCAGGGCTACAGCTTGAAGGTCTTGGGATGAATGTAGTTTCAAGTAACGCACTGCATAATTTATCGACTCAGCGTCAACCAATTTATGTTAGCGCTGTGTTAGAGCATAACTTGGTTATAGTTCGCACTGGCGATAAAGTGGCTTTGGACAGTATTACTGAACTGGTCAACAGTTTAGACAGACCTGTGCCTCAAGTACTGTTGGAAATGAAAGTGATGGATGTGTTGCTAGGGGATGATTATCAATCGTTATTTGATGTGGGGATTAACGATGTAAACATGTCGAGTCAATTTGTTAGCGATGCCACTGGTGGCCTTGATTTAGGTGGTGGTGCTCCCTTAAACGGCGGTTTAATGTTCTCATTTATAAGTGACCATCTTACTGCGAATTTGGAATATTTAGATGAGAAAAAACGTATTAGTGTTCTGTCTACACCCATGATTTTGGCGGCTAATAATCGAGCTGCAAAGCTTTTTGTAGGTGAAGAAGTTGTTACTGTGAATGGCTATACAAGCGGAGCGGGTGTTGCATCTACCGGTACTAATGTAACAGTCAATAATAATAATATAGTCCCTGTCACTTCTGTTGAAGAGATCGGTAATACAATAGAAATTACCCCCAATATTAATAAGGATGGCACGGTAACTATACAATTTAAGCAACAGACTTCTAGCGTCAAAAGTAATGTGGCTTCAATAGCGGTTGTTTCAGGGGGGAGCTTGTTTAATCTACCACTGGATACTATAAGCACGGCGGAAATTGAGGGTACAGTAGTAGCAAAAGATGGTCTGACATTTGCGATCGGTGGCTTAGTTCGAGAGACTGTTGCTGATAAAGACGCTTACGTACCTGGTTTATCGGCATTACCTCGATTTGGTGAACTATTTGCCAATACCAGCAATTTGAATGAACGCAGCGAGCTTATTTTATTGATTACGCCCCATATCATGCATGATATGAACCATAGCGAATCTAGTCAGTTGCTGCCACGCCTAGCCAAACTTGATCCGATAAAGTATAGCGCCGTTCAATGTCTTACCGCTTGCAAATAAGAGAACTGGAAAAATGAATAGATCATTAAAAGTTATTTTTATCATAGCCACTTTAGTGCTGGTTGGCTGTACTAAACAAATTATTAAAAGCGGTGTTACCGATAATGCCGAAACTGAAATTAAATTAATGCACAGCTATTGCTATAAAAATCTTTACGGGAATCTAGTCACTAATGCTAATTATTCTATAGCGTATAAATGGTGTGCTATGAGTGCCGAGCACGGATATCCGAAGTCACTTACCTTGCTGGCTGAGATGTATTATTTAGGCTTGTTTGTAGAACAAAATTATCAGCATGCCTATGATTATTATCTTATGGCTGCGGATAAGAATAATGCCCATGCTCAGTGGATGCTCTATGACATTTATAGTAACGGTTTGGGCCGAGAGGCGTCGGTTTCGGAAGCAGAGGTATGGCTGTTAAAAGCAGCAAATAGTGGGCATGAGAGAGCTATAAAGCAAGCTGCTCTATATGAACAGCAATTGTAGTGCTGGTCGTAGCCATCAGTTAACTAAGGGTATCTGTGGCACCTTGTTAGTAGTGTTACCACACATTCACGGAATTCTGACAGAATATTTACGGTATCTAATTTTTTAATTGTAAGCGTTTAGCACGCATTAGCCCTTTTTTATGCGGTAGATATTCGTTGAGAGGGTGACAACTATCCTGAGCAGGGGCAGTTACTCAAAGCACACCTAGCCTGTATCTGAACCAGTGACACTTTTTTGTTGGTTAGAAACCCTGTTTTCAAATCGGGCTACTATAAGTCACCGTAGAGCCTTGCTGTTAGAGGATATTGAATCAATTGCGCGTGTTAAAGCAGCGTATAAACATTAATTACAGCGCGAGAGAAAAATTGACTGCCTCGCCTACCTGTATTTTTTGGTTAGCATCGCATCGCAGCATTAACTTTATTGGTGTGTCTGCCTCGACCTGACAAATACCGCGTAATAATGTGCTGTGCCCTTGCGGATGCACCGATATTATTTTTGCACTTAAATTGCTGTCCTCAGCAAGCTTCAGATGCTCTGGCCGCAATAAATATATACCAGCGTTATTTGCGGGCAACTTTAGAGACTTAGCCTGTATTTGAGTTAATACTGCGCCATCGCCAATAAAATTAGCCACGTAGTCTGTTTGGGGTTGTCGATAAATTGAATCTGCTGAACCCCATTGCTCAATTTTGCCCTGATGCATAACGCCAATCTTATCGGCAAAAGCGAAGGCCTCTTGCTGATCATGTGTAACCATTAACGCCGTCATGTTTTGTGATTTGAGCAAATGACGTAAATCATGTGCCAGACGTTCACGTAAATGTAAGTCGAGATTGGAAAATGGCTCATCGAGTAATAGTAACGTTGGTTTAGGTGCTATAGCGCGGCCGATAGCAACACGCTGTTGTTGACCACCAGAAATTTGATGCGGATATTTTTCTGCCTCTGACAGTAAACCTAATAAACTGAGTGTATCGTGAACAATGCTTGCATGTTGATGGTAATCAATTGGGCTGTTTTTTAAACCAAAGCCTATATTTGCCGCTACGGTTAGGTGCGGAAATAAGGCGTAATCTTGAAAAACCATGCCGATGCGACGACGCTCAACCGGCAGTACTTGTTGCTTACCAAAGGCCTGAATTTTACCTAAATAAATACTGCCTTCGCTGGGTGTTTCAAAACCTGCAATACATCGTAATAAAGACGTTTTACCGCAACCTGAGGCACCTAATAAACAGGCAATTTGCCCTTGTGCCAATGTTAAACTGGTCTGATTTAATACCGCATTAGGCGACTGCGGATAAACTAAAGATACTTCGCTAACCGATAAAGTAGAGTCGTTCATAATATTACTGTGTTTTGCTGTTTGAATGCATTGATGCGTTTAACCATATGACGGGTATTAAACCCACTAAGACAATGGTGATAACTGCCGGTGCTGCATTGGCTAACTGTTCATCATTTGCCAGTTCAAAACTTCGCACCGCCAGCGTATTAAAATTAAATGGCCTCAATGCCATGGTAGCCGGCAGCTCTTTTAAGGTATCGACGAACACTAATAAGCCAGACGATAGCAAACTGGTTTTTAACAGAGGTAAATGTACGCGCCAAATAATGCCTGAGGTTTTCTCACCTAAGGTCTTTGCGGCTTCATCAATATGCGGTGTGATATTATCCATAGCGGTATTAATGTTACCCAAAGACACCGCTAGAAAACGTATTAAATACGCAAAAACTAACATCACTAAGCTGCCAGAAAAAATTAGCCCGGTTTCAATGCCAAAATGTGCGGCCTGCTCATGAATGAAATGATCAAGCTTTGAGAAAGGCAACATAACACCGACGGCAATAATTGTGCCTGGTAGTGCATAACCTAAACCCGCTAAAAAAACTAGGCTTGCCGTGAAGCGGTTGGGCCGAGTAAAGCGTTGCATATATGCAAACGCTAAGGAAAGCATTACCGCTAACAAGGCCGTGATACTGGCCAGCTTTAAACTGTTCAGTGTCAACTGCCAAAATGTGGCATCAAAAACTTGCTCGGCTTCTACTATGGTCCAATATGCTAACTGAATAAAGGGCAATAAAAAGCCTAGCATAATGACTACACTACAAAATAATAGCGCTAATATTTGTTCAACAAAGCTTAATTTTACCGCTCTAAGCACACGGCCACCTTGCTGCACATATTTAGCTTTGCGTCGGCTAAATTGCTCGAGACCTAATAAAAACAGTACCACCACCAACAATAGCGAAGATAACTGACTAGCAGCTAAGCCATCGCCTAGACCAAACCATGTTCTAAAAATGCCGGTGCTAAATACGTTAACCCCAAAATATTGCACGGTACCGTAATCAGCCAGTGTTTCCATCAGCGCCAGAGACAACCCAACAACAATGGTTGGCCTTGCCAAGGGTAGGCTGATGCTAAAGAAACGTTGTCTAGCGTTTAGACCCGCCAACTGCCCAGCTTCAAAAAGGCTGGCGGACTGATTGGCAAAAGCGGTGCGCGCTAAAAGGTAAACATATGGATAGAGTACTAAAGACATCATGCATATTGCACCGCCCAGGCTTTTAATTTCTGGGAAGTAATAGTCCCCATAGCTCCAATCAAAAGTATCTCGAAGAAAGCTTTGTAGTGGCCCCGAAAAATCTAATAGCCCAGTATACGTGTAAGCAATAATGTAGGCAGGCATGGCCAATGGTAGTACCAATGCCCAAGCAAAAAATCTTCTACCAAAAAAATCACAGCGGGCAACTAGCCAAGCACTGGTGATACCTATCGAGGTAACTCCTACTGCAACTCCCATGACCAAATAAAAAGTGTTAGTCACATATTCTAGTAATACCGTATCAACTAGATGCGACCAAGTGTCTTTTTCATTGGCCGTTACTAAGCTAGCCAACACCGTAAATACCGGTGTTAGAAAGCTAAAGACTAAAAGAATTAGCGGCCAACACCATAACGGCAGGCTCTTTACTTGGCGCCAACTTTTACTGAACATCAGAATCGGGTACTTAAATTAACGCCAACCTGCCTTATCCATTAATTTTACGGCTTGGGCATTTAGTTCACCCAGACGCGACAAGTTAATTTGATCAGCTTTAAAGGTTCCCCAAGACTCTAATAACGGGCTATACGCCACGCCTTGCCTCACTGGGTATTCATTGTTAGTTTGTGCATACCAAGATTGCGCTTCTGCGGATGCTAAAAACTCTAATAGCTTAACTGCAGCTTCTCTATTTTTAGATGACTTTATAATGCCGGCACCTGAGATGTTCACATGCGTTCCTCGTCCGGCTTGGTTAGGCCAAAATACACTGACTTTAGCGGCAGCTTCTTGCTGATCTTTATTATTGCCATTAATCATGCCGGCCAAATAATAGGTATTTGCTATAGCGACATCACAAATGCCATTAGCAATAGCCTTAATCTGATCGCGATCACCACCTTTAGGAGGCTGAGCAAAGTTTTTTACGAAGTCTTGTAAAAATTGACTTGTTTTAGCGGGCTCATCTGCTGCTAACATAGAGGCAACTAAAGATTGATTGTATATATTAGATGAGGAACGAATGCAGACTTTACCCTTAAATTCAGGTTGGGCTAACGCTTCGTAAGTTGATAGTGATTCTGGCTTGACTCGTTCAGTACTGTACATAATGGGCCTGGCGCGTGTTGATAAACCAAACCACTGACTATCAATATCGCGCAAATAAGCCGGTATATGCTGTTTTAAATAGCTAGAGTCAATCGATTGTAACATTCCAGCTTGTTTAGCACGGTATAAACGTCCTGCATCCGTGGTTAAGAATACATCAGCGGGCGTTAATTTACCCTCATTGAGCAAGCGCGCTAGCAATGCATCAGCCTTGCCGGTGACCAAATTTACTTTAATGTCGGTGGCTTGGGTAAATTGATCTAATAGGGGCTTGATCAACATTTCTTTACGAGCCGAATATATATTAACCTCACTGGCCGATGTAATAACGCTGCTTAAACTGAACATAAGTGCGAAAATTAATGTGGTTGGCTTCAACATAATTCAGGTGTCATCTTGTAAGAAAGTGAGTGACAATTATAACTGTTTGAGAATAATTCGCATCAAAAAAATACCCCGAGACGCGTATACATCACAGGGTATTATTGCCTATTCTTATTACGCATTCCATAAAACTATAAGTAATGTAACAGCGCATTCCAATAACCGTTAAAAACCTTACCTAGCGCTATCTAAGTGGCTAATTGTGAACATTCAACACTTGTGTGTTCGGATCGCATATAAGGCGAACCGGTTATTTTATTAAATAATGAATGACCATAGCGATCTGGACAGGCCGGAAAAATAAGCTGGTTTGCAGGTTTCTATATCAATCTGAATACTTTTTTTGCTAAAAAGCCTAGCTTAAGCGGTAGTTAAACTGCCGGATGCAGTGGGCGCGCTGATTAATGCGAAAAGTAATGAACGCTGTCGAGGGACTGGTGCGCATGATGATGGTAAGCGAAAGCTGTGGTGGACCAAAGTAAGCTGTAAGTTTCGACAGTTGGTAAAAAAGAAAAATTAGGTGCGATACCTCAGTTTGCTTTCAACTCATCGCTTTAACGTATAAATACACCACTACAAAAAAACCCGCAAGGTTATATGTCCTGCGGGGCTTTATTATTTTTTTTAGCCACTAGCATTACAGGCCCGGTATTAGCGCCATAGTTGCCGAGACGTGGCTATTGATGATGTCAATACGCTCATCATTGGTCCAGTTTTTATCAATTTTTTTGCTGGCAGTGCCGCGCCATACAACATTGTTGGTCTTTGGGTCGACCAAATCGATCAGTAGTTGACCTTCGACGTACTGTTGCACGCTGATGTCGTTGCCGTAGCTGCTGCCATAGCCCATGCTCATGCTGCTACGGCGATAACCTCCATAGCTTCCATAGCTATAACCCATGTTGTAGTTACGTACGCGGGTCTTGTCTTTCGAGGTGATGTGAAAAGAGATCAGAATGTCGGCTTGCTCGCGAGCAACCGGAGCGAGATTGCGCTTGTCCATCTCAAAACTGATGGCATTTTCAATACGCTGATCGGTTAGGCTGGAGCCTGGCTGGCCGAGATAGTCCGCCTCTTTATCGGGAATCATGTAATAATTTTTGATACTGGAAAAATTATAGCTCTCGTTGTAGTCGGCATCGACTTTAGGTGCAGAG
Source organism: uncultured Cellvibrionales bacterium (assembly GCA_963933095.1). GTDB lineage: Bacteria > Pseudomonadota > Gammaproteobacteria > Pseudomonadales > Cellvibrionaceae > UBA1124. The sequence continues at coordinate 11,800 of CAWVSV010000048.1, read as the reverse complement.
GTACAGCCGATAAAAGCGAGAGCCGAGATCACTAAGCCGATTTTTGCGGTTAAGGAAAAGAGATTGCTCATAAAAATATCCATATGAAGAGGTAATTGACACTTAGTATACAAAAGTTATCTTTTAGTTCCATGCCATAATAGCGCCAAATGGTCATTGGGTGAAAATTATGGTTTTAAATAGATACTTGCTGGGGCTATGCCTATTGTTACCTGGGTTTTCAGTAGCCGCTGAATTGGAACAGGTTACTGTGGTCGATTCGGCCTATCAGTCGCGCTATCAAACCTGCGTGTTACGCTTAGTTGAAACGTCCACTGATATGCGCGCTGATACGATTAAAGACCAGTGCACAGCCGAGAGTCGAGCGCTTGAGCAAGTTGTGGTGGCCTCGCCACTGGAGGTGCGCATAAAAGATGAGTCAGAGACTATGCTGGCCGATTTTGTACTGACGCCGCACAAACCCAATTATATACTGCCGATATCTTACAATCAGAATCCCAATGATATTTTAGCTCGAGAAACTGGAGACGAACGTCTTTCACTTGATAACAACGAAATTCAGTTTCAGGTGAGTTTGAAAGTCCCCATGGTGAGTAATGTCTTTGCTACTGAGTGGGATATCTATGGAGCTTATACCGGTCGGTCTTTCTGGCAGGCATACAATAATGAGGCTTCATCCCCTTTTCGCGATACCAATCACGAGCCAGAGGCTTGGTTATCCCGACCACTGGAGTTTCAGTGGCGGGGCTTCAGCGCTAAGGCGTTACGGCTAGGTTTTGTACATCAATCGAATGGTCGCTCGCAGTTACTGTCGCGCAGCTGGAATCGGGTTTATGCCGACTTTATTTTTCAAGTGGATGATTTTTCTTTCTCTTTCAAGCCTTGGTACCGAATTGATGAAGACGAGAAAACAGATCCGCGCGACCCTAGTGGTGATGACAACCCTGGTATCGAAAAATATATGGGTAAATTTGAATTACTGAGTGCCTATAAGCTGGGAGAACATACCTTTTCGTTACTGCTGCGCAATAATTTAGAGTCCGATAATTACGGCGCTGCTGATTTGAGTTGGAGTTTTCCAATTAATGAGAAGATGAAAGGTTATGTGAAATATTTCAATGGCTACGGTGAAACGCTGCTGGATTACAATCATCGCAGCAACCGTTTGTCGGTCGGTTTTGTAGTGGCAGATTGGTTGTGAACAACATATTCAGAGCTTAGGATTTAGAGTTAGCCTCTAAACTTAAGTGTTAAATCACTGGTGGGAATGCTGACACAGGGGAGGATCTCATCATCATTGATCCAGGCCATAGGTTCTTTGATATAGGTGACCTGGCCTGAGATTTTTTTACAGCGGCAGGCGCCGCAATAGCCTTCACGGCACTGGTAGGGGACTTGTATGTTTTGTGCTTCCAGTGACTCGAGTAAGTTTTTGGCACTGCGAAAGTGAACCTGTTGCGGCTTTAAGGTATCGGTTGCGATGTGGATAGTAAATACTGGCTTGGCCATGCCATCAAATTCGAACTGAGGCGCAGGCTCTGGTTGTTCAGGATTTACTAGCGGCAGTTGTAGTTCAGTCTGAGTTTTTGGCAATGCGGTTTGTGCAGCATCGGGTTCCAGTTGAAAGTCTGGATTTTGTGTGCCGGCCAAACCATCGAGGAAGAAATCATTAGCTTCTCCCGATGGCGTCACTGGACTATTGGACATAGTTAAAGTGAGAAATCGCCAAAGTCGTCAGTGTCGACTTCCGAGTCGATAGCGCCGACTAGATAGGAGCTAATTTCCGATTCTTGTGGTGCAACTTGGACGTTATCGCTTACCAGCCAGGCGTTCATCCACGGCAGTGGATTGGATTTTGCATTGGGGAATATGGTGTCGAAGCCAACAGCAATTAGGCGCTGGTTGGTAATATATTCCACATACTGCGATAAAATCTCTTTGTTCAGACCAATCATCGAGCCGTCTTTAAACAAGTAGTCGGCCCAGTCTTTTTCTTGCTGCGCCGCATCAGCGAACATCTCGATGACCTCTTGCTTACACTCGGCAGCAATCACGGCCATTTCTGGGTCGTCTTTACCCTGCGCGAACAATTGCATCATGTGCTGAGTGCCGGTCAGGTGCAGAGCTTCATCGCGGGCAATCAACTTAATGACCTTGGCATTACCTTCCATCTTAGTGCGCTCGGCAAAGGCGAAAGAGCAGGCGAAGCTGACATAAAAGCGAATGGCTTCAAGAATATTGACCGAGGCGACAGTTAAGTAGAGCTTTTTCTTTAGGTCATGCATGTTAACTTCAACAGTTTCGCCGTTGATGGTGTGGGTACCAACACCGAAACTGTTATAGACATTAACCCCTTCAATAAGCGCATCGTAATACTCGGACACGCTCTCGGCGCGCTCAGTAATCTGCTTATTGTTCATAATGTCATCGAACACTTCCGCTGGATTCGGAATAATGTTACGAATAATGTGGGTATAAGAGCGTGAGTGAATAGTTTCACTAAAGGACCAAGTTTCGATCCATGTTTCAAGCTCTGGTAGAGATACAATCGGTAGCAGGGCGACGTTAGGTGAGCGGCCCTGAACAGAATCGAGTAGGGTCTGATACTTCAGATTACTGATGAAAATATGTTTTTCATGCTCAGGCAACTCGGCGAAATCACCGCGGTCACTAGATAAATCGACTTCTTCTGGTCGCCAGAAAAATGACAGCTGCTTTTCAATCAGCTGCTCAAAAATAGGATATTTTTGCTGGTCGTAACGCGATACATTGACGTTCTCACCAAAAAACATTGGCTCTTTTAAAACATCAAAATGTTTTTTATTAAATGTTTGATAGGTCATATGCGGTTACTTCAAAAAGCTAAATTAATGTGTCGATGAATGTGCAGAATAAATACAGCAGCGACGCGACTCGGAGTGTTTGTTAGAGTTTGCAGGCGCCTCCTTCACAGCCCTCGTCCAGGTCTGTCTGGCTATCACTGGCCCCGTCTCGGGTGTTGTGATAATAAAGAGTCTTTAAACCCAATTTATAACTGCTCAGCAGATCTTTGAGTAATATCTGCATAGGCACTTTATTGTCCGGGAATTTGGACGGATCGTAGTTAGTATTGGCTGAGATCGCCTGATCGACGAACTTCTGCATAATACCCACAAGTTCCAAGTAACCTTGGTTGTTAGGAATGTCCCACAGCAATTCGTACTTGTCACGCAGTTCGAATAAGTCCGGTACCACTTGCTTGAGGATGCCATCTTTTGAGGCTTTTACTGACACATAGCCACGCGGTGGCTCTATGCCGTTGGTGGCATTAGATATTTGCGAGGACGTTTCTGATGGCATTAGTGCGGTTAGAGTGGAGTTGCGTAGGCCGCTAGTTTTAATCTCTTGGCGCAGCCCTTCCCAATCTAAGTGCAGTGGCTCATTGCAAATGGCATCGAGATCTCTCTTGTAATTATCGATAGGCAATTCGCCTGCTGCGTAGCGAGTGTCGCTAAATTTGCGGCAGGTACCATACTCTTTAGCCAGCTTATTCGAAGCCTTCAGCAGGTAAAATTGAATCGCTTCAAATGTTCGGTGGGTCAGACCCTTGGCCGAACCATTGGAATACTTAACACCGTTTTTAGCCAGATAGTAAGCGTAGTTAATAACGCCTACACCCAAAGTTCGACGGTCCATGGAGCCTTTCTCGGCTGCAGGAACTGGGTATTCTTGGTAGTCCAACAGGCTGTCGAGCGCGCGCACCAACAAGTCAGCTAGCTCTTCTAGCTCACTCAAATCATTGAGTTTGCCCAGGTTAAAGGCCGCTAGTGTACACAGGGCAATCTCGCCTTCGGTATCGTTGATGTCGGTTAGTTCTTTGGTGGGCAAGGCAATTTCGAGACACAAATTAGACTGGCGAATAGGGGCCTTGGCTGGGTCAAATGGGCTATGAGTGTTGCAGTGGTCGACATTTTGTAAATAGATACGGCCGGTAGAGGCGCGCTCCTGCATAAACATCGAGAACAGCTCAACGGCTTTAAGCGTTTTCTTGCGAATCGCAGGGTCGTTCTCGTAGATATTGTAAAGACGCTCAAATTCTACCTGATCAGCAAAAAAAGCATCGTAAAGGCCGGGGACATCCGATGGGCTAAAGAGGCTGATGTTGCGGCCTTTGATTAAGCGTTCGTACATCAACTTGTTGAACTGCACACCGTAATCTAGGTGGCGAACACGATTCTCTTCTACGCCGCGGTTGTTCTTAAGTACCAGTAACGACTCTGCTTCGATATGCCATATGGGGTAGAACAAGGTTGCTGCGCCGCCGCGTACACCGCCTTGGGAGCAGCTTTTAACCGCGGTTTGAAAGTGTTTATAAAATGGGATGCAGCCAGTATGAAAGGCTTCGCCACCGCGTATTTCTGAACCTAAACCGCGAATTCTACCCGCGTTAACGCCAATACCGGCGCGATGGCTTACATAGCGCACAATCGCCGAAGAGGTCGCACTAATAGAGTCAAGCGAGTCGCCGCACTCAATTAATACACAGGAGCTGAATTGGCGGGTAGGCGTGCGGACACCAGCCATAATAGGCGTTGGCAGAGATATCTTAAAAGTGGATACGGCATCGTAGAAGCGTTTTATGTAATCCATGCGCGTGTCTTGCGGGTAAGAAGCAAACAGGCAGGCGCCGATCAATACATAGAGAAACTGTGGGCTCTCATAAATCTCACCGTTGACGCGATTTTGAACCAGGTACTTACCTTCGAGCTGCTTTACGGCGGCGTAGCTGAAGTCCAAATCGCGGCTATGATCGATGAAGGTATCCATCTGATCAAATTCTTTGGCGTTAAAATCGCTGGTCAGTGAAGCATCGTAGCGCTTGGTCGCAACCATGCTGGCGACGTGATCGGCCAGCTTGGGCGGCGTGTAACGGCCGTAGGCTTTTTTACGCAGGTGAAAAATATTTAACCGCGCGGCTAAATATTGATAGTCCGGTGTCCACTCAGTAATTAAGTCGGCGGCCGACTTAATTACTGTCTCATGGATATCGCTGGTGGTGATACCGTCAGTAAAGTGTAGGTGTGCCTTCAGTGCCACTTCAGACACAGATACTTGATCGAGTCCGGCGGCAGCCCAGGTGATTACCTTGTGTATTTTATCTAGGTCAATGGCTTCACAACGGCCATCGCGCTTCGTAATTTTTATATTACTGTTGTTCATTGCCAACCTTAAATATTTTAGAAGCAGGGTGTTTATTAAAGGAGGACGATAGCGGTCCTCGCGTCCTGAATACACATCCTTTGTGAATCGGTAGGTGTGTGCCGATACTTATTAGAAATAGGCCCAAACCTGATACAACACACTATATGGTGTGCTCGACGCCTTCGCAACACTATATGTTGTGTAAAGCCTGTGGATATCCTGAATAAAAGATGTTTGTGAGTGCTCACATATTTTATGGGCTGTATCTTCTTTGGGCTTAAAAAATGCAAGGCTTATAAACTTTTTTTAATCTAATATTGGCTTCAAACCTCATCCCAAGATATCGCATTTTTGATGCCAGGTACTGTCATGACAATTAAGGCTTGTTCAGCGCTGGTAACCACTCGGCTTAATCTTTTTTAGAGGTAAAAATGATCAAGTTATGGCTTCTCGCGGTAAAGCTAAGTAATCTGGAGGAACTCTATTAGGCGTGTAGCTTGTGAAGCAGATTGAATTTTTTGAAATCAATAACCCCTGCATCGGTGTGTGTCAGAATGGCCCGCGCGGATTTTGTCAGGGTTGCTTTCGATCGCGCGAAGAGCGTCAGTATTGGAATGAGCTGGAACAGGATGTGAAACGCCAAATTGTTAAAGCTTGTGGCCAGCGCGAGCGTCGAGCTAACCAGGCTAAACTGGTTACACTGGAGGTTGATAGCGCCCCTTCGCAAAACGACCTTTTCTAATGGTTGGCAGTGATTGTTGCTGTTGAATGTCATCAACTAGTTGCGCGGTATATTGTAGCGATTGTGATAAAACGCTGAGATTAGTCGAGGTGGTTACCATGGCCGACTGAATGGGCTTAAGTAGAAGCTGATAAACCAGCCCCAGTATCACAGCTAACATTAGTATTAATAATAGCCCCAGAATTGCTAGTGTCGCGGTTACTTGATTACCTACACCCTCGACTAAGTTGAAGACAGGCTCACGGTTGCGATCCACAACTTCCTGCATGGTCTTGGGTAGCTCTGCCAGGGTATGGTTTACCGAGGTCGATATCTCCCCTACCTTAAGCAGGGTTTGGCCCAGCAGTTGCTGTTGCTCGGCGCTCATATCAGGGTTTTCGGCCAGCAGGCGAATGCTCTTGGCAAGTTCATGTGTGGCCAATATCATGCGGTCTGCAGCTAAGGTCAAGCCAGCCGTTTCAATACCGACATTGATGCGAACGTAAGCACTATCTTGTGGCTCAGTTAATTCTGCTTCGATTTGTGCGTGCGCCCCCTGTGTTAATAGCAGAGACAAAACGGTGACCAACGCATAAGTATATTGCATTAATTTAGTGCCCATTCTAGTGTGCAAACGAGTGTAATTAATAGAAACTACCTTATTAAGTCGACAATTGCAGCGGCTATTTATTCTTGAAGAGTACTCTATGTCTGAAGCTCGCCTCAGTGGCGCAGAAATACGCGAATTGAAACAAATATTGGCGCGCGCCGGTGCGGTCGATTTACATTTTACTAAAGGCCTGATTACAGCCTTTACCTGTGTTGATAGTAGCGCCGATGCCGACTTTATCTACCATATACTGTTGGGGGATAAAACTTCGTTGGCCGATGATATTTACGACAATACTAATTTTGTCGATTTGTTCGATCGTTTAACCACACAAATCATGGACGAACTCTACGAATATCGCTACAAGTTACCGCCTAAAACGCAATTTGATGTCGCTAATTTTGATCAAAATTTTGACGATAAAAATCCTATAGCCAACTGGGCTAAAGGCGTGCATACCGGCTTAAGTTTTTGTCTGGGCCAAGCCGAAGCTGAGGATCAGGTCGAGCTGGTGGATGTGTATCAGCGCCTGCTGTCATTTGCGTGTGAGAGTATCTTTGTCTTCATTGATGCCGATGTCGCCAAAGCAGTATATGACAATTCTAGTTGGAAAGAGATTATGACTCTGCCCGAGATGATGGTACAGGCGCGCAGGCGTTTACCGTCAAATATTAAAGAGCTAATAGAGATGGCCTATATTCTCGTTACCGATGGCCCAGATGTCGAATGGGGCGATGATTTTTCGGGATTAATAGCTGAGTCCGACGACAATATGCCGCCACAGTCGCCGGAGGGGTTTGAGCCCGAGACATTGGGTATCGTCGACCAGTTGCTACAAGAGTCAGAATTGGAACGCGATAAAAAGCGCCGTATCCAACTTCTTGAGCAAGCGGTTAATTTGGGTCGCGCTCAGTTGGGCGCTGATTTTTTTGAAGATAACGTTGGTTTCTTTTGGGGCTTAATTGAAACTAGGCCGTTTATGCGCGCGCTAGTTAATCTTGCAGATGCTTATCGTCAGGCGCATATGCGCGACAAATCCCTAGTCTGTTATCGAGAGTGCCTGCAGTTGTGCCCGAGTGATAACTTGGGTGCGCGCTATTTATTGCCAGCCTTACTGATGGAAATGGGGCGCTATGACGAAACTTTAAGCTTTATAGACGAGTATTCAGACGAGCTAAGCTACAGTGCTTTTCTGGCCTACAGTCGTGCCCTGTGTTTAATCGCTTTGCAAAAAACGCCAGCCATTATCAATAAAGCCCTACGACAGGCGTATGACTGTAATGCTGGCGTGCCTGATCTGTTGCTATTAGAGGGCGAGTTACCGCTGCCTGATTCACCCTATTGTGCCGCGGGTGACAGTAACGAAGCCATATTTTATGCGGTTGAAAACAGAATGCTATGGCGTAATTTGACGGGCGCTTTGGCACATTTAAAGGGTTGTTGAAAAGGTTTGCTGCCGGTGCAATAACGTCAAAAGTAAATTCTAATACTAGCGCGTCTTCGGTATTGCTAAATCATCTCTGTTGCGGTAACCGGCGGTCGAAATTTGGAGGATTTCAACAGACTGCTGTACTTTGTCTAAAGTCGGTGCAGTTTTTTAATGACGCCCTGTAAGCTAAACCCCGCTCGCATAGACAGGTTTTTTGCCGCCCGTTGCAGTGGTTTTTGTCCTGGCAGTGGACTATTGCCAGCAAAAAGAATCCAGTTGCCACTTTGTGTAGTGCAGCTGTAAAGCTGGCTAAAGCCGCTGCGCAGTATTTCAATTAAGTCTCTGTCGGTTTGGTGCTCGCGCCAGCAGTTTAATATTAGCCAGCCCTGGTCGTTCAAACACTCGCGGCACATATCCAGATATGATTCCTGCAGCTGTAAATCATCGACGCCATTACCAGTGTAAATATCACTAAAAATAAAGTCGAAATCGTTAGGTTCGCTGCGCTGTAAGTAATGCAAGGCGTTTTCATTGATGACCTCTAAGCGTTCCGAGCGAGGCAGTTCAAAATAGCGAAAAGCTACATCAATAACTTGTTGACGAAGTTCCACCGCAGTCAGCTGTAGCTGACTGTGTTGATGTAAAAATCCTGCTAGTGAGCCTGCTCCCAAACCCAGTAGCAGCGCGCGTTTAGCTGAGGGGTTAAGCAATAGAGCCAAAACCATAGCGCGGGTGTAGTCGTAGTGCAGCTGTGTCGGCGCCGCTTTAAGCATGCAGCTCTGGTGGTCGCCCTCACCAAACGCTAGGCGGCGTTGATTGCCGTCGTCTAATACCTGCACTGGGCCATATTCATCAAAACCACGGAAGATTTCTTTGCTGCTGCTGGACATAAAGACTTACATCTTAAAAATGGTGGCAGTGTAACAGCGTGTCTGATCTACACTAAACACTCGTTATGGATGACGAAAGGAACTCGGCTATGCAATTCAACAATCGGTGGTTGTTTTTATGGATAATATTTGTTGCGGCTCCAACTCAGGCCGAGCTGTTTAAGTGGGTCGATGAGCACGGCCGCACTCACTACAGTGACTCGCCTCCTAAGGGCGGTGAAACGTTGCTTAAGTATCATGCTCCAGCGGATAATCACATTGCGCCCCCCGTCAATATTAAACCGCGCCCTAAAGCTGTTAAAAAAAAGCGCCATAAACAGCGAACTCGCAAACGCGAGGACTGCAGTAAATACCAAACCCGTATAGATAAAGTGCAGCGCCAGTTGCGGGCGGGTTATAAGGCGGCCAGAGGGAATAAACTTAGGGCGCGCCGCAGAGAGCTGAATGAGCAGTTAAGGCAGTGCCGAAAAGGGTAAGCTCTTAACGGGCAGATATCCAATAGTGCATTACTAATAGGTATCGCGCCCGGTTATAAGGTATACGCGCGTCTGTGACCGAACGAGCAAAGTACCGACGAAGTTAGCGCAATAAACATCCTTACCTGTCCTTTACAAACCTTACTTGGAGCCATCTGCTCACCATAACTCGTCTAATATTAGTCAGGGTCTAATACTCTTAATTGCCAATAATTTAGCTTCCAAAATTTCTCTCCAGTTTGGAACGAGGCCTAGCTCATTAATAAAGGCATCGCTCAGCAATGCGCTCTGCACCCAGAAAGTCTTACCTGCTAAATGAATTTCAGAACACAGTGAATGTAGCATATGGTGTGGGTAGTTGAAGCGTCGCAACATTTCTTCTCTTGGCAGTCCAGTTGTACACATTTCTGCATAATCAACACCATCGGTGCCATAAATTTTATCTCCCACAATAGGGCATCCGATAGATTCTAAATGCGCACGTATTTGATGTTTGCGGCCACTGAAAATTTCACACAGCACTAAAGTTTTAGCGGGAGTCTCGTTGTCATCAACCGTGCACACTTTGTGCACGACTGTCTTGGACGGTTTGCCGCCATCTTCAACGGATATTGGAACCATCCTCGCACGTAAATTACCGCCTATATTCTGAGCAATAGCTACGTCAATAGTTCGAGAGCCAGTAAAATTTCCGTGTACTAACGCTAGGTAAAGCTTACGTTTTAATAAGCAATCCATTTTAGATTGATGTTTTTTACAAAACGCTTTGGAACTCGAAAATAACATCAGGCCAGATGTCTCTTTATCTAAGCGGTGCAAAGGCCAAGCGTCTAAGGTCAGTGCTTTTTTAACATTATTAGTAAAGGTATTAACTAGGATTCGGCCGGTGCGATGAATGGGAACACCAGCCGGTTTTCCTACGATATGCAAATCCCCTATAGAGCGCAAACGCTCAACTGACATGTCTATATCGGGTTCATCAAAGTCTTTAATAATAAATAGCAGCTCATCACCACCTAAAAGTTTAAAATTTGGACCCACAATTTTACCATCGACAGTCATCAACCCAGACTGGAGATTCTCCAACCATTCATCTTTAGATTGATAGGTGAATTTATTGACTAAATAATCAATAATATTTTTTCCTCTGTGTAAAAGAGGGGTAGTAGAGGTAAATTTCGCAGTCACTTTAGGCATAGTATAAGTTTATTCTGACGGCAGAACTTTGCTGCAATGGGAATGTTGGCGTTGATGGTTTTAGATCGCACGCAGTTACCGGTTAATAGGACCAGTAAGCAAAATGTGGAGTTTTCACTCCTTGTTCAATTCAAGGTAGTTTGCATAAGTTGAATGCAAGCTCGACTATACTCTAACTAATTGAGCTAAAGGCAATAAAAAAGCCCACCCCTTTCGATGTGAGATTTTTTACTTAATATGGTGCACCCGCAGGGTATAACTGCCAAGCCACAGGGATGTGGTGAATGCAGGTTTTGCATCGTTACGTGGATGTAACTTATTAGAGCAATGCAGGTGTAATTGCCGAGGAGCAAAAACCTGCTTCCCAGACTCGAACTGGGGACCTGACATTCTTTATTATAGAGGCCGATATTTCTCCCGGAAATATTCGGCATACGCCCCGTCCGTGGGGGTAAGCTGGGTCATATGCTCTAACCAACTGAGCTAAAGGCAATAAAAAAGCCCACACCTTTCGATGTGAGCTTATTTACTTAATATGGTGGGCCTTCCCAGACTCGAACTGGGGACCTGACGATTATGAGTCGTATGCTCTAACCAACTGAGCTAAAGGCCCTTAACTTACCATTTTAAGTGTATGCTTGTTTGTATCACCTACACTTAAAAATTCTACGTTAAGTAGAAATAACGAGACGCATTATAGTGCGCCTCGTTTATTGTTTCTATAGCAATTTACTATGGAAACACATTTTACTTAACTGCTTACTCGTCGAGGAAGCTACGCAAGTGATCGGAGCGTGTAGGGTGGCGTAGTTTACGCAACGCTTTGGCTTCGATCTGACGAATACGCTCACGGGTGACGTCGAATTGCTTGCCCACTTCTTCAAGTGTGTGATCGGTGTTCATGTCGATGCCGAAACGCATGCGTAACACTTTGGCTTCGCGGGCGGTTAGCCCCGACAGAACTGAGCGAGTCGCTTCGGTCAGACCTTCAACTGTTGCCGACTCTATGGGAGAGGTAATCGCTACGTCTTCGATGAAGTCGCCCAGATGGGAGTCTTCATCGTCACCGATGGGGGTTTCCATGGAGATAGGTTCTTTGGCAATTTTTAATACCTTGCGAACCTTGTCTTCTGGCATCTCCATGCGCTCGCCAAGTTCTTCTGGTGTGGGCTCGCGCCCCATTTCCTGCAGCATCTGCCGCGATACACGATTGAGTTTATTAATGGTCTCAATCATGTGCACTGGAATACGAATGGTGCGCGCTTGGTCGGCAATAGAGCGGGTAATGGCCTGACG
>CAWVSV010000047.1:0-18966 GCA_963933095.1 uncultured Cellvibrionales bacterium | reverse complement strand
GCAGAGTTCCGCCAATATGTCATTATTGTCGACCCAGATGGGTTCAAGTGAAATAGACACTAGCGCTCCCCTTTGGCAAAAAGTAGATACCCGCAGCTCTTCACAAGGTCAGCAGTATCAACGGCTATTGCCGCCTGCTGGCTCCAAACATCGCAGAGTTCAGCTAATACATCATTACAATCGACCCAGATGGGCTCTAAAGAAATACTCATAGAATTCTTCTTGAAGAAAAAGCGTGTGCAAGTGTACCGCCATCTATGTATTCGAGCTCGCCCCCTAGCGGAACGCCGTGAGCGATGCGCGATACAATCACACCTAAAGGTTTAGCGCGCTCGCCAATGTAGTGTGCCGTCGCCTCACCTTCAACCGTGGGATTAGTGGCCAAAATCAACTCTTTAATGTCATCCCCTTGCAGTATCGTCACCAGCTGATCAATACCAATATCACTTGGACCTATGCCATCAATGGGGGACAGGTGGCCAAGCAGGACAAAGTATTTACCCTGATAGTAGCCGGCCTGCTCGATAGCCAAAATATCAGCTGGGGTCTCCACTACGCAGAGCAGCGAGCCATCGCGCCGCATATTGCTACAGGTGCCACAGATAGGCTCTTCCGTAAGTGTACGGCAGCGCTGGCAGCGACCTACCCGTTCAACACAAACTTCTAAGCTCTTGGCCAAACGCTCGGCACCCGGGCGCTCACGTTCTAGCAGGTGCAGAGCCATTCGCTGGGCCGATTTTGGCCCAACACCTGGCAGCACCCGCAGAGCACTGATCAACTCATCAACTAAGGGACTAAACATGTATTAAGTTATTATCCTAAAAAGGCATTTTAAAATCGGCGGGAATATTCATACCGCCAGTGATATCAGACATTTTGTCTTTATTAAATGACTCGACCTTGCGCACCGCATCGTTAACCGCAGCGGCCAATAAGTCTTCCAGCATTTCTTTATCTTCGGACAGCAAGCTGTCGTCTATTTGCACGCGTTTAACATCGTGACGACCGGTCATTGTCACCTTTACCAAGCCCGCACCAGACTCGCCCTGTACTTCGGCACTGGCTAATTCAGCTTGCATTTTTTGCATATTATCTTGCATTTGTTTGGCCTGTTTCATCAGGTCGCCAATACCTTGCATAGCGTTCACTCTTTTATATTTAAATAAATTGTTGGGTGTTAATCGACTGGCTGCACACTTTCTTCAGCCAATACGGCATCGAAATGCTCTACCAACTGCTGCACAACAGGATCGCTACGCATATCCTGCAGTGCTTTATGCAGGCGCTCGCGACGGCCGCGAATCGCGATCATCGACGGAGTTTCGGTCGTTAACTGGCCGAATTCAATTTGTACCTGAATCGGCTCGATAAAATATTGGGTTAACATATCGGCCAGACGCACTTGGTGCGAAGGGTCATAGAGCGTGCTGTTATTCTCATCCAACACAAACTGCAGCAAGCTGCCCTCACGCCCCACCAGTAAACAGTTCGCCACGGTCGATTGTAAAACACCACCCACCCCCAGCGCCAAATAAACTTGCGGCCAATGTTGAGGCTGTAATTGATCCAGAGAAATACGCTGATCAGTATAAGCGACGGCTGATTCGGCAGACACAATAGCAACCGCAGCTGGCACTAACGCCTCTAATACAGGCTTAGCCACTACCTCTATAATTGGCGCTACTATGTCTGAGGTCACCGTCTCAATAACAGGGGCCTGTACGATCGCAACGGACGTTGAATTTAATGCCTCCAGAGCCGCTGCCGCACCAGTGTTTGCCAGTGCGGCATTAATCTTTTTTAGTGGAACTTGCTCCGCGTATTCAACGTTGGGCTGCTGTGCTTGCTGATGGACAGACTGTTGCTGATAGTCAGTAGGCGTCTCCTGTGCAGGCGACTCTACCGCGGCTGGCGGCAACGGCTGTGGTGCTGCGGTTTGTTCGTCCCAAGGCATCGGCGCTGCAGGCGCTTGCTGTATAACTGCAGGCACTGGAGCTACTGCCACCGACGCTGCACTGGCCTTTGGTTGCTCGGCTGGCGGAGAAGGTTCAGCTGGCGCGCCCAGAGCCTGAGTGGGAACCTCATGCACACCCTTAGGCTTAAAAGCGAGCATGCGCAGCAGCACCATTTCAAAACCGGAGCGAGGGTCGGGGGCCAGCGGTAAATCGCGGCGGCCAAGCAGCGCGGTCTGATAGAACAACTGCACATCTTCAGCGGCAAGCTTTTGCGCCAGGGCCAGCACCTGATCACGATCGCCACTGCTGTTATCTACCGCCTCAGGCAGTGCTTGGCCTATGGCAATGCGGTGCAATACCGATAACAATTCCGCCAGCGCGCCACTGTAATCTGGCGCATGTTCCGACAAACGTTGAACGGCGTCTAAAACTTCTTTACCGTTCAGCGAGGCCAACGCCTCAAGAATACTGTATACCAACGTTAAATCGATGGTACCGAGCATGGTGCGTACTTCGGCCTCGGTTATTTTTCCGCGACCAAAAGCAATAGCCTGATCTGTGAGGCTTAGAGCGTCGCGCATTGAACCGTCGGCGGAGCGACCCAGCTGCCACAGAGCAGAATCTTCAAACGGAACCATTTCTTCGCCCAATACGTACTGCAGGTGCGAAACAATGCGCTCGGGATTCATGTTTTTAAGATTAAACTGCAGGCAGCGCGACAGCACGGTTACAGGAAGTTTTTGTGGGTCGGTGGTGGCGAGCAAGAATTTCACATGCGGTGGCGGCTCCTCCAAAGTTTTCAACAGGGCATTAAAACTACTGTTGGAGAGCATGTGTACCTCATCGATCAAGTACACCTTGTAGCGGCCTCGTGTGGGGGCATATTGGACGTTCTCTAGCAACTCGCGAGTATCTTCTACTTTGGTGCGCGAGGCCGCATCCACTTCAATTAAGTCTATAAAGCGCCCTTCGGCAAGTTCGACACAAGCCGAGCACTGGCCACAGGGTTCAGAACTAACGCCTGCTTCGCAGTTTAAACACTTGGCGAGAATACGAGCAATAGTAGTTTTACCCACGCCGCGTGTTCCGGTAAATAGATACGCGTGGTGGAGACGGTTGTGATCCAGCGCATTAATCAAGGCCTGCAGCACATGTTCCTGCCCGACCATTTCTCGGAAGGTTCGCGGTCGCCACTTTCTCGCCAGTACTTGATAGCTCATGCCAGATCCAATTGTCATATACAGATTTAGCCGCGATTATATCCCAGCGCCCTATTAGAACTCCAATCTATTAGCCAGCAAAGAGTTGCCCTTCTAGGCTAAAAGTAGGGATGTCCGAGGAGGGCCTAGCAATGCAAAAACACTTAGTAGTAGTAGAGAAAAGCGGTGAACTGCCACACTACCGTGTACTAGACTGTAATGACACCACCCTGCAGTCACTACTTCGCCACTATGCAGGGGCATTCCCACAACAAAAAGGTTACCAGATTAAAGTATTGGCACCAGGAAGCTATCTGCAGCCATTAGGGGAAGAGCTAAAAAGTTAATTCAATAGACTAAGAATAGATTAAACGAGAAAAGAGACGAGCCTATCAGCCTATCAAACGATAGATGCAGCTCTAAACAATTAACAAAATAAATTGGGTGGCAGCCCCTTAGCCACACCTCGGCACATGATTTCACTGCTACCGTTGCTCCCTTCCAGGCCTGGCGGAGTTCACAGCTAATCATTGCGAGGGGACCAAAGGGCCACCATAAAGACACAAGAACTAATTGCATTAAATTACAGTGCAATTCAGCTCAAGCAGCGCGCATTATGCGCATTTTAATAAAACTTGGCAAGGGCTTAATTTATGACTCTACAACCGAGCAAAAACCCATTATTGGGCGACGTAATGACCTCAAACCCTATTGGAATTGAGTCTCACTGTAGCCTTATAACGGCTCTAAAGCTTATGCGACAACACGATATTCACCACTTGGTGGTTATGGATGGCAAGGGACCCAGCGCCAACCCCGAATCGATCATCTCGTCGTCAGACATCCTTAAAGTTACTCAACTTGGGGGACACACACTCGACGATTGCGAACTTAACGTGGCCGACATATGCACCGGTAAGGCTTACATCGCCGACAGTAAAGACCCTCTGCATATCCCTCTGCAAGCTATGGCTGATTCTCATGGCGGCACCATTATTGTACTCACCGAGGGCGCCCTAGCGGGCATACTTACCCCGGGTGATGCCTGCCGATTATTATCGACCTACCTACTCAATACCGCCAGCCATTGAAGGCGAACGAATACCCGTTAATGTTTTAAAGCAGTGCTCTCGCGCCAACTGCAAAAATTCTTGCACATAAATCTGCTGCAAACTTTCTTCTCTCAGCGCAACATATAGGGTTGGCCACACCCCATCATCACCTGCCGACGCCACACTCAAGAGATTCTGGCGGCGATATTCTTCTAGCACCCAATTGGGCAACGCACACACACCTAAATTGCTGGCAGCCAGCTGCACCATCATCAGGGTCAACTCACTGGTCCTGATCTGTTTAGGTTCGACACCGGCTGGATTTAAAAAACGCTTAAACACATCCAAACGCGAGCGTTCAACCGGATAGGTCAACACTGTTTCGCTAGCCAAATCCTGCGGCTGCCAAACACCTCGAGCGGCCAATGGATGCTGGTTGGCGCAGGCCAGCTGCATTTCGTAAACAAATAATGGCTGATACACCACCCCTTCTAATTCTAAAGGATCAGAGGTAATAACTGCGTCCACCTCACCCTTTTGTAAGGCTGGCAGTGGCTCAAACGTAAAGCCGGCAGAAAAATCCATCTCTACAGAGGGCCACTGCTGACGAAACACCTCTACAGTGGGCATTAACCAGTTAAAGCAACTATGGCACTCAATGGCCATAAAAAGTCGCCCTGCCTCACCGCATTGCAAAGCTCGCAACTCTCGCTCAGTATCGGCAATTTGTGGCAAAACCTTCTCGGCCAGCTGCAGCAGTTTTTTCCCTATCTCGGTAAATCGCAACGGTCGACTCTTGCGTACGAATAGCGTCGCTTGCAAGCGCCCTTCTAACTCTTTTAACTGATGCGACAGCGCCGATTGCGTCACGCACAGACGTTCTGCAGCCTCCACTAAACTGCCGCTCGCCCGCAACTGCTGCAACGTGCGTAAATGTCGCAACTCCAACACCCCCGACACCAAACTCGACACATCTGACATTAATCACCCAAATATTGAAAAACATTCAACTTTAAAAAATTTATATTCGTTTTATTAATGTTATAGCCGGAACAGAAACTTGTATATCG
This sequence comes from uncultured Cellvibrionales bacterium, assembly GCA_963933095.1. Classification (GTDB taxonomy): domain Bacteria; phylum Pseudomonadota; class Gammaproteobacteria; order Pseudomonadales; family Cellvibrionaceae; genus UBA1124. Next base: position 13,690 of record CAWVSV010000047.1, on the reverse strand, counting down.
AAATCTTTCAATATAGATTTAGAGTCAGAAATGCCTGACCCAAACACACTTCTGGTACTCGGATATGAGATCAAAAACATAGCAGCGGCAATTAGGCCATGAGCTGCCACAGGCGCTGAACGGCATAAACATTGGCATCTAAAAAAAATTTCCAACATACCCAAGGTAAACATTGTGATGCAAATATTAAAGAACCATGGTCAGTTTTTACCAGATTAGACCGTTAGGACACAGTATAAAAAAATGTCAGCCTAAACTTTACGTAATTACCCATACGCACTCGCAGCTGGGTAACTGGTATAATGCGTTTTTTTCATCCAGCGCAGTACCTAACTATGCATCTGTTCGTCGATAACCTCACCAATGTTGATTTCAGCTACTTGCACCCCGAGCGCGGCCTTTTGGGCGAAACTTGGCTAGCTAATATTGAGCTAGAAGGCGAACTGGACGAACAAGGTATGGTCTGCGATTTTGGCACGGTTAAAAAAGTGCTGCGCAATTGGCTGGATGATGAAATCGATCATCGCTTGGCAATACCCGTGCACTCCCCCAACTTAAAATTCACCTTAGTGGATGACACTATTGAGCTAACTTGGAATTACGGCAGTGGCGACAACATACGCCAACTGCGCTGTAAAGGCCCCGCTCAATCGATCGCGCTAATCAATGCTGAAACTGTCGATGCTGACAGCGTGTCACGCTGGGCCATTGAAAAACTAAAAAGCCACTTTCCCACCAGTATTGAGCAGCTATCTCTATCCTTCGGTAGTGAAGAGATTCCCGGGGCCAGCTATCACTACAGCCACGGGCTGAAGAAACATGACGGCAACTGCCAGCGCATCGCCCACGGCCATCGCTCACGTATAGAAATCTGGCAAGATCAGCAGCGCTCACCAGAATTAGAAGAACTTTGGGCTGAGCAATGGTGCGATATCTATGTTGGCAGCTTAGACGATATTACCCTACAGAATGACACTGCAATTATGTTCGCCTACACCGCCGAACAAGGCGATTTCGAACTGGATATGCCGGTTCAGGATTGCTACTTAATGAATAGCGACTCCACCGTCGAACTCATCGCCCACCATATAGCCACCGAGCTCAAAGCCCTGCGTCCTAACAATCAAATAAAAGTCCGAGCGTTTGAGGGTATCAATAAAGGCGCTCTGGTAAAGCTGTAAAAAAGTCACTAGACAGCAATGTTGCGTTTATTCTATCGTTTGTGTAAAGTGCTGCCCTCGCAAGATGCTGTGAACTATATATCAGCTTAGCGATATTGGTGAGGTGTCCGAGTGGCCGAAGGAGCACGCCTGGAAAGCGTGTAAGGGGAAACTCTTCGAGGGTTCGAATCCCTCCCTCACCGCCATATACAAAAGCCCTCGTAAGCTCACGCTTACGGGGGTTTTTCGTTTTGAACAGTGCAAAACTCCTGTTTAAGGGAGATCAGTTTATGCAGAGTTTTTAACAACATGCAAAACCTGTAATCCGATCGTCTATAGCATTGCATTCAAACTTAAAGCTGTTCGCTGCTGCAGATCCTAGCTAACCACTAGCAACCAGTAGGCCCTCAAAAGGCTCTACCCATTCATACCTCACCAATACTATTCAACCTGGCCAGACCTCAAAATAATCCGCCACAGCCAGTTCTGGCAGCGGTTTTAATTTACCTTCTGGCGAGCCAAGGTAAAGAAACCCCACCACACTCTCGCCTTCAACCAACCCCAAATCTTTCATAACTTTAGGATGATAAGCCATTGGCCCAGTGCGCCAATAAGCACCGACACCCAAAGCAAAAGCAGCGTTGAGCATATTCTGTACAGCAGCCCCTGCCGCCACTACTTGCTCTATTTGAGGCACCTTAGGGTGTTGACTCGTTTGTGCGATAGCCACCAGTAATAGCGGCGCTCTTGTGGGCATTTTTTTATAGCGCCCAAGCTGAGCCTCATTCAGGTCAGAATCATCTGCGAGCGCGGCCGCCGAAAAAACCTTACCCAAACTTGCGCGCGCAGCGCCCTCGATCACCAGAAAGCGCCAAGGCCTTAAATTGCCATGATCTGCGGCGCGCAGAGCTGCGGAAAAAATTGCCTCTCGCGCTTCTAAAGAAGGCGCGGGCTCTGTTAATTTCCCGCAGGAGACCCTATTCAACAGGGCATTAATTGCTTCCATAATGAACATACCATTTAACATTACCCAGCCACTAAAAATGGCCGGTTACAACAAAGAAGCCCAACTATATACCAATTCGCATATAGTCACGGCCTCCACCATAATCAATGCAGTGACCTGAAAACAATGAAGCACCACATCTAAGACTCAGATAGGGACACTAAAGCGGTGGTCGATTGCACCAGAGCTTAGCCTTACTGGAAGAACTAAAAAAATTGCAAACAATGCAAGCTCATGTACATTGCTGTTGATAGCAGTACCGAAGGCCAGCAAATGCTACAGAAACGTGCAACCCTAGATTGAATAGCGACAAAGTAGGTTCCACCACCAGCCCTGACGCAACAGACTATAATACAAAAAAATACAGTCCCTTAAGCAAAACTAATTAAGTCTGCAGACTTACTATGTAAGTTTTGAAGTTGCTTATTTATGATTAAAAACCTGGGGATAAATCCGCCCCTTTTGCCCATCACCAACAACTAGACAAAATACCGTAAAAGACGTCTAATAGCTTAACAGCGGCCCTTGCTATAAACGTGAGATTTATTTATTAGCTCTCGCTACTAAAGGCTACATACAGGCTATGAATAATAATAAAAAAACAGCTACTGAGACCCTAGGTGATTACAATACCGCTAAATCGGCGCTCTATCAGTACTACTTTCGCGCGCTAATCTGTTTTTCCGCGGCCGGTACACTTGCGTCTTTAGTTAATTGGGAAAATATCAATCCACTTTATGCCGGCATGATTGTGTTACTGCTGGCTTATACTTATGCTGCCTTTTGGCTGAGCAACAAATACACAGGCCCCCTGCTCAGCCGTATTACACGCTGCCTGCAATACAGCGATGCATTTTTAATTGGTATAGTTGTTGGCATCACTGATTTTAGTATTGTCTCGAGCATTTTGTTTCTCGCCATGATTCAGTTCAATGCACTATTAGCGGGGGGCTTAAAGAAATGGGCTGAAGATAATATTGCCTTTGCTCTAGGCGCTGGCCTGAGCCTGCTGATCCACGAACCTCAATTGGTGCTAAACACCAACTTTCAGATTAGCGCCGCCAGTTTTATTGGTATTTTGACTTACTTTTTGGCCTATGCTTTTTATACGCACACCCGCGTTAGTCAGCTCGAAAATCACCTGCAGTTACTGGAATTGGAGGATAAAAAACACAAGGTTCGCGCTTACAAACTGTCGCGTTATATCTCACCACAAGTCTGCAAGGCGATCAACAAAGGCCAGGATAAAATACTTCAAGCTGAGCGTAAACGCCTGAGCATATTTTTTTCTGATGTCAAAGATTTCAGTCAGTTGTCGGAAGAAATGGAGGCCGAAGCTCTGACCGAGCTGCTGAACAATTACCTGAGTGAAATGTCCAAAATCGCCATGCAATTTGGTGGCACCATCGATAAATTTATGGGCGATGGCATCATGATCATCTTTGGTGATGACAACAGTAAAGGTGTCAAAGCCGACTGCTTGCGCTGCATAGCTATGGCTATAGCCATGCGCAAGCGGATGAAATCGCTACAACATGAATGGCAAAACAAGGGCATAAAGCGGCCATTACAAATCCGTATGGGTATAAACACTGGCTACTGCACAGTGGGCACCTTCGGCACTACCAGCCACCTCGATTACACCGTGCTGGGCACCCACGTAAACCTAGCCAGCCGCTTAGAATCAGCCGCTACTCCGGGTGAGATCCTGATCTCCCACGAGAGCTGGGCCTTAACCAAAGACGCCATTATGTGCCGTGATAAAGGCGATATTCGCGTCAAGGGTTTTTCTCACACTATAAAGGTTTATCAGGTGATGGATTTTCGCCGCGATCTGGGCAAAAACGACAGCTTCTTAGAACACACAGCCGATGGTTTTAGCATACACTTAGACCTCGATAAAGTGCACAACTTCGACAAAGAACAAGTTTTGAAAACACTCGAAAAAGCCGCTGACAAACTAAGAGGTAAAGTAATCGTCTAGTACGCTAACAACATCACTATTGGCGAACTAGCCGCGGCTGCGACACTGTCACCTCATCAGTCGAGCGCAAAGGATTAATATCCAACCCACCCCTGCGAGTGTAACGCGCATATACGGTTAAATTTTTCGGCTGACAACGCGTCATAATGTCGACAAACATCCGCTCGACGCAGTGCTCGTGGAAATCTTGGTGCTCGCGAAAAGACACCACGTACTTAAGCAACCCCGCATGACAAATTTTAGCGCCGGTATAGCAAATATGCACACTCGCCCAATCGGGCTGACCGGTCACAGGGCAATTCGACTTCAACAGATGGCTGTAAAGGGTCTCGCTCACCTGACCGGCGCCCACGACACAGTCCAGCAATTCGGGTTCAGGGTGATAGCAATCTATACTGACATCTAATTCATCAACACACACACCTTCAAGTGTCTTTATTTCAGCCCAGCGCACCTCGGACAACGAGGACAGATGCAAAATTATAGAAGCACCGCAAGCCTTTGATAAATCGGCTTGCAACAAATCAATGACGGCCTGCTGTGATTCGAATTGAGTCTGATTAAACGAGTTTAAATACAATTTAAACGACTTTGATTCAACAATGGCCAAGCTACTGCAAGGAAAGTGAAACTCCGCCACAGCAACCAGAGGCTTGCCTTTCATATCGAGCCAAGAGAGTTCGTAAGCCGTCCAAACGTCGACCCCTTTAAAAGGCAGATCATTCACATCGATGGCCAAACCGCTACGAGACTGAGCCCGAGGGATCGGGAAAAGTAGCGTGGGGTCATACTCGCTCACATACTCCGTCTGTTTACCTAAAGGTGCCTGTTCAGGTACCGGGGCATGAGTAATATTTGGATCTTTGTTCATAAAAAATTCCTAAATAAATAGACGTTGAGCCACTAATTACGCAGGCGCTTACCGCTTTCGAGCAAGTATAAACTGTATGAAAATAACGCCACAATACACACAATAACGCCGACAAAAGCAAAACCTACATCGACATCTGACACACCCAACATGCCATAGCGGAACACATTCACCATATAAAGCACAGGATTGAGTTGTGATACACCCTGCCAAAACTCAGGTAGCAAGCTGATCGAATAAAACACACCGCCCAAATAGGTCAGTGGCGTTAAAATAAACGTCGGTACAATCGATATATCATCAAAGCTATTGGCATAAACGGCATTGATAAAGCCAGCCAGAGCAAACACCATCGCCGTTAAGACGACAATCGCAACAGTAATCGCAACACTGTGAACTTGTAAGTCGGTAAAAAAAAGCGACAGCAAGGTCACAATCGTGCCCACAATCAGACCGCGAGTCACTCCGCCCAGCACATAACCCAGTAAGATAATGTAATTGGGGGTCGGTGACACCAGCACTTCATCAACACTGCCCTGAAACTTTGCACCGTAAAAAGACGACACCACGTTAGAATAAGAGTTGGTCAGTACCGACATCATAATCAAGCCCGGCACCACAAATTCCATGTAACTAAAGCCCCCCATAGTGCCGATTCTAGAGCCAATAAGTGTCCCAAAAATCACAAAGTAGAGCGCCATAGTAATCGCCGGCGGCAGCAGCGTTTGCACCCAAATACGAGTAAAACGCCGCACCTCTTTTCGCAGAATAGTAATAAAAGCAATCCACTGGGCATCAAATTTCATCATTCTCTCCCGCGCCAGACCCTGTCAGCGACACAAACAGCTCTTCCAGCCGATTAGTTTTATTGCGCATACTCAACACCTCAACCCCCTCCTGCAACAATCTAGAAAAAACATCACTCAATAACTGACCTTTGGTTACATCTACCTCCAAGTGCTGAGAATCAAGCAGACGCAGAGAGAAATTTCTAATAGTCGGTAATACTTCTAGCGGCTCGCGCAAATCCAAAACAAACGTTTCTAGACTCAGGGTTTTCAATAGCGAGTCCACACTGGTGTTTTTAACAATTTTGCCACTGTCGATAATGGCGATATTGCGACACAGACTTTCAGCCTCTTCTAAGTAGTGGGTGGTGAGAATAATCGTTGTCCCCGCTGCATTAATGTCGCGTAAAAAAGACCACATAGACCGACGCAACTCAATATCAACTCCAGCGGTTGGCTCATCCAATATCAATAACCGCGGCTCGTGCACCAAAGCCCGCGCGATCATTAGCCGCCTTTTCATGCCACCGGAGAGCATTCTCGCCGACGTATCACGCTTATCCCACAAGCCCAACTGCTTCAAATACTTATCCGCCCGCTCTTCAGCTAGGGCGCGAGGCAAACCGTAGTAACCAGCCTGTACCAATAAAATGTCACGCACTTTCTCAAACTGGTTGAAGTTAAACTCTTGCGGCACTACGCCCAACTCACACTTAGCGGCTGAAAAATCTTTATCAATATCAATACCAAAGATTTTCACTTGCCCTGAAGTCTTTTTGACCAGTGAGCAAATCACACCGATAGCGGTTGATTTTCCGGCACCATTGGGGCCTAAAAGAGCAAAGAAATCGCCCGCCTTAACCTCCAAAGAGATGCCTTTTAGTGCCTCAAAACCATTACCATAAACCTTGTGTAGGTTATTTATTAAAAGAGCATGAGCCATCGGATTCCCCATAAATACTAAATAACATCCAGCGAACAAAGGCACTCACTAGTGTACTGCTGTCAAAAGAGTCGTAAAATGCCACTAATATAAACTACACAATATTATGGACCGCCAAGCATGAGCCAAACAAACGCCCACTCGCACCTGAGCTTTCACGTAACACTGCTCAAAACATTCAATCAAACCGTGCGCCAACAAGCTCCTTTTTGCGGTGCCGAGATGACAATAGATCAGCAGGAATTTATTGACCAGTTAGAAGCTCTGCCGCAACAACTAAATGGGAGCGCTGACGGAGTTTTCAACGGCCAGCAGCTATTTTGTAAGATTATAGCAAGCTACCCACACCTGACACCGCTAATACCTCGAGACCTACTGTGGTTTTTTGGCGGCGACTGTCTGCACTTCATGCCTGACAACGAAATTCACAGCTATCAGCAACTCGACGAGGCACGCTTTAATGCCGACCATGAGCAACGCCTATTTGATTATAAAGAGGAGCGCGCTAAAGTCTTTGGCATGCATTAATGAATTAGCCCCCACCATTAGGTGGGTTTGAACTGAATTTCAGGCAAAAAAAAACGCAATCGGTAAAGATTGCGTTTTTTAGTATTGGAGCGGGAAACGAGGCTCGAACTCGCGACCCCAACCTTGGCAAGGTTGTGCTCTACCACTGAGCTATTCCCGCTTATTACTTTCAACTTAAATTGTATTAAAACTAACAATTTTTAGTTAAATATGGCGTCCCCAAGGGGAGTCGAACCCCTGTTACCGCCGTGAAAGGGCGGTGTCCTAGGCCTCTAGACGATGGGGACAAAACTTATGTCCGGTAGCTAGGCTACCCCACAATACCTGCAAGGGCATTGATTTTAAATTTGGAGCGGGAAACGAGGCTCGAACTCGCGACCCCAACCTTGGCAAGGTTGTGCTCTACCACTGAGCTATTCCCGCTTTACAAAGACTAATTACAAGCCTTTAATTTAGCTATAACATTAACAGCGTTACACCTAAATAATTGGCGTCCCCAAGGGGAGTCGAACCCCTGTTACCGCCGTGAAAGGGCGGTGTCCTAGGCCTCTAGACGATGGGGACCCCGAACCTTCAATGCAGTAGGATTTTTTTCCTGCTGTCTCGAAGTGGGGCGCATTCTATGCAGAGGGGGCTTAACTGTCAACAAGTTTATAAATCTCTAGTCGTAAAAAGCCATCTCGATATTTGCCAGATAAGATCGCTATAGTTATAAACGCGGGCAATAGATTACCGGGCAGGATAAATATCTGCACAACAGGGGAAAACAAGACCACAGAGCTTAATTGACTTCTTTTGTAGCTATATAAAACCATTATTGCTTTTAATGAGAACGCTATTTTTCTATCGGCTTTTTCTCAAATCATGGAAAATACGCAAACACTGACAGTCCTTACTAGTCACCCTGAAATCGCGCGATCGAACGTAAAATGCATCACCAGCGGCTTTTTCAGCGTTTTTTCTCATCCAAAGAGTTCTAGACTCTAGTACCGAGAAGATTGATACAGTTCTGCAAACAACGCTTAAACGATACAGCAGAAACCTACCAAGACTATCGCTGCGCACCCAGTAAAAAAGCTACCGGCCGAAATCGAGCCCAGCAGTGGTAAATTGACATACGTAGCCACTGAAAATATTAAGTGCACTCTAGAAGAGATGAGTAAACTTACCCTATAACAGTAAATCTAAAACAATATTAGCGGCGCCAAATTCGATAAAGAGTTTAAGCTCGTACAAAAATTGAACTTACACTTGTATGAGGACAAAACCGAACAAGACGTGACTGGACAAAAAAGTGCCTTTATAAATGAAGCCATTTTGACAAAACCAATGAAAACTTAAAGAAAAAACGCCTATAGCTAAATCTTGCCACGACTAACCGTTAATAAACCAGAAACCCTTAGCATTAGTACTGTCGTCATTACTTCAACATTCTGACATAATAAGCAGTAATCTATTTGACTGCCAGCACACAGTTTACAGCTGTCGGCCCGCTCGCAGCACAGGGTAATCGAGCTCATGCAAGACATTTTAAAATCCAACAAGCTTCATGACGTCTGCTACGACATTCGCGGCCCAGTACTTGACCACGCGCATAAGATGGAAGAGGAAGGCCATAGCATTCTTAAGCTTAACATTGGTAACCCCGCCACTTTCGGCTTTGAAGCGCCCGACGAAATCATTCTCGATGTAATCTACAATTTACGTAATGCGCAGGGTTATACCGAATCTAAAGGATTATTTGCCGCCCGCAAAGCCATTATGCAAGAGTGCCAGAAGCTTAAAATTCCCAATGTCGATATCGATGATATATACCTTGGCAATGGCGTTAGCGAGTTAATCGTGATGTGTATGCAGGCACTGCTTAACAATGGCGATGAAGTACTCGTGCCTGCCCCCGACTATCCTTTGTGGACAGCAGCGGTCAATCTAGGCGGTGGCAACGCCGTGCACTATCGCTGTGACGAACAGGCCGATTGGTTCCCCGATATCGACGATATTAAGGCTAAAATCAATGCCAACACTCGCGCTATTGTAGTAATCAACCCTAACAATCCGACCGGCGCGGTTTACAGCGAAGCTTTGCTTGAACAGATAGTAGAGCTGGCACGCGAGCACAACCTGATCATATTTGCCGATGAAATTTACAGTAAAATACTCTACGACGGTGCCAAATTTATACCCATGGCACGTCTGGCTCATGATGTACTCTGCGTGAGCTTCAACGGTTTGTCTAAGTCTTACCGACTGGCCGGTTTTCGCTCTGGCTGGATGGTTGTCAGCGGCGCCAAGCATCGCGCCAAGAATTATTTAGAAGGCATACACATGTTGGCCTCTATGCGCTTGTGTGCCAATGTACCGGCCATGTACGCTGTGCAAACAGCACTCGGCGGGTACCAGAGCATTAACGAGTTAATTCTGCCCGGCGGCCGTTTACTAGAACAACGCAACGCCGCCCTAGCCGCCATAGAAGGCATACCCGGCATGTCTTGTGTTACCCCCAAAGGCGCAATCTATCTTTTTCCGAAACTGGATTTAAATATCCACAAAATTCAAGACGATCAGCAGTTAGTACTGGATTTTTTAAAGCAGGAAAAAATCCTATTGGTGCAGGGCACAGCCTTTAATCTGCCCGAACGCGACCACTATCGGATTGTATTTTTGCCACGCAAAGACAAGCTCACAGGTGCTATTCAGCGCTTTGGTGAGTTTGTTGATCGCTATTCGCAATGAACCTAACCGCACAACAAGCCCACATGTATTCCTAAGCACAACGCTATGATGGGAATATTAAGTATTATTAGCAATAACTTGTCTCGACCACAATCATGAGCGAACTGCACATTGACGATTTTTATAAAGATGCCAGCAAAATTCTGCTGCAGCTGTATAAGAACTTCCCAAAAAAAATTACCATTTTAGTTGAGGATATTGCCGGCCCTGACGCCCCAGACGAATTCGGCCTGGCCTGTGAGCGCCACCAAGCCTGTTTTGGCGCTATGATTTGGCTGGCTGAAGCCGGCTATCTAAGCTATGCCGACACTATTCGCCAAGAAGCACTCGACCAAGCTGTTCTCAGCCACAAAGCGTTCACCTTATTGACGGCGGCTCCAACCTTCGACACTGATAACCCCGATAGCAATATTAAACATTTGCGTCAGGCCCTAAAAGCGGGGTCATCCATGCTGTTGGAAAAAAGCATGAAAGCACTACTCGCTCAGGCGCATACCTTCAGCTGAGCAATCGGCTTCAAAGCCTTTTTCTGGGGCAGACTCTTCAGCGCGACGAAAACGAAAGTGCAGCAACTTCAACTGCCGGTCCGCATCAACATCTGGAAAGTCCGCGCTGGGCTCTAGGCGCCCGACAAATTCACACTGCGGACACTCCACGGCAAACAGCTGGCGCAAAAAATCAACATTCAGCATTGGCGCATTCAAGCATGCCAAAATATCACCACCAGCGCGCATAAACTCCGGTAGCCGGCGAATTACTCGAGCGTAATCTTTACTGCAAATAAAACTGCCACGCTGAAACGTTGGCGGGTCGATTATGGCAATATCGTAAGGACCAGGTTGCTTAATGCGATTCCAAGATTTAAGAATATTTCTCGACAGGAAGCGGCTGTTTTGCTTTGGCAAATTATTTAAGTGATGATTGTCTCGGCCGAGATTAAGCGCGGCGCGACTCATATCGACATTGATTACCTCAGCCGCCCCAGCCTGAACCGCCACTACCGAAAATGCACAGGTGTAAGAAAATAAATTGAGCACCTTCTTGTCGCGACAAATTCCTTCCAGCCAGACACGACCCGGCTCCATATCGAGAAAATAGCCGCTATTTTGCCGCTGCCCCAACTTCAAGTGGAAGCGCAAATCACCTCGACGAGCGTAAACTGTTTCTGGCTGCGCGCCGCGCAATACTTCCATAGGAGAGCCGTCGAGATAACGGCGCTGCACAACTAAAGCCTCAAAACGCGAAGTAAAACATTCATAACAGCGCTCTATACTCCGCAGTATTGCGGCCTCATGCTCCCCCGCCACAAAAAGAGTGACACACACTACGGGGTCATACAGGTCGATCGCCAGCATCTCTAAACCAGAATAGCAGTGGCCGCGACCATGAAATAAGCGCTGACTGTCAACCGGCTCCGCAGCTAAAGATTGCAACTTTGAGCGAAGGTGAACGTCCAGTACAGCCAAAGTATCTGTACCAGATTCATTTAAATCGAAACTTTTAGTCATATCGAACTTTTACTCATATCAAAGATTTAGAAGATAAACCAAGCGGGTACATCACTGTCTCGTTATAACCGGTAATCACAGCGACAAATCCCGACCAGTCTCGATCCAACTCGGCATCATTGCTGTCAATTAGCAGAGGCCGCCCCTCTAGCTCTTGCAACTTTGAAGGCGTGGCAATAATGCGCAAGCCCTCGCGACCAACGTGATGTAAGATCGGCGCACTGATTTGCTGGTTGCCGCGGCCAATAATATGGCCTTGCCCCCCAATTGCGGTCACTAATACCCGCACTGGTCCGCAATGATTAGCCACTGCCGCTACAATATCTTGCGAGCGGACATCGGCAGCCAATAAGCTGCCATTACACACTAGATCAACTCCCAGCAGAGTCCCCTGTAATCCCATTTCAGCTATCACCGCGTGCGTAGTGGAACCGGGCCCGACAATATAGAGTTCACCCTCTTCTATTGATTCAATCACGCTGGCGGCAATATCGGCCTGTTCTAACGGCTCGGGCGTACGACCACTGTTTTTAACCTGCTGCACAAACTGCTCAGCCGTGGGCACGCGCATTTCTCCATAGTATTTAGCTCTAACTCGGCCAGCACGAAAAGCACACTCATCAATGTCGCGCACTTCTTGTTTGCGCAGTGGCACCGCCACGCCACGCACTAAAAGTTGCAACACCTCACCGGCCGCTTCGGGCGATACAGCATAAACGCCGGAATGCATTTTGACGCCTGCTGGCACCCCCAACACTGCTTTATCTAACCCCACTGCCGTGAACAAGTTGCGCGCGGTGCCATCGCCACCGACAAATAAAATTAAGTCCACATGATTCAACTGTAACAGCCCTGCGGCTCTGATGGTGTCCTGCGCTGAGGTTGTGGCGCCATCAACACGACCCACAATCTCAACCTCAAAGCCCATAGACAAGGCTAGATCGCCGCCCATAGACCCTGCTAGAGTAAAAACCTTAACCTCTGCACACATAGGAACAATAGCTGCCAAAGCGCGTTGGCAGCGCTGTGACGCCCGCAACTCCGCCCCGCAAGCCAGTGCTTTAGAAACGGTGTCATCACCGTCACTGCCCTTTAGAGCCACAGCACCGCCAACCCCGGCTAGCGGATTCACTATAAGACCTAAATTGAATACCATAGCGTCAAACCTACCCAATAATACTCGATAAATACCGAGTCAATAGTCACGCAGACAGCATAGCCGCTGCTTATTTATATTCGGTCTAATGTAAAATGCGTTTTTACAGCGCCATTTTATGTAAGCCGTCATATACTCAGTTCAAGCTAATTAATTAACCGCTCGGGAGGGTAACGCCATACAAGCTACCCTCTGGAGATTTTAACTTCCCTAGAAGACGGCCTCGTCCGGGCCACCGCAGTCAAGGATGACTGTTTTAAGTGTTTACACCCGTTTTAGATGTTTGAAAACCCGTGCAAAACCCTAAAGTCGCTAACACATTGTTAGGCGGCTTTTTTTCTATATGAGTTTTAACATCAGTCGAAAAACAGTGAAATTCACGACGCTTAGGATAGTTTTTACGCAGTGCATCAAACCCTTGTCGCAGTTGATTTTCTTGCAGATTTTGTAGCTGCTCACGCATACGGGCGTCGTCACCTCGGATATCGTAAGCAGCCAGAACAGCTTGGCGCATCAACTCAAAATCGGTAAGTGCAGAAAGCTCTAAAGGCATTAACTCAGCGGCCACCACATCGCTCGCACACATTGTGCTTGCAAGACCAAAATGTGTGCAGAGCGCTTGATAGATCATCTCGGTGCCCGCGACTTTGCCATCAAAACTATAGCCGGCAATATGCGGGCTAGCCAAATCCACCAGCCGCAATAGTGAAGTATTGATGTTAGGTTCCCCCTCCCAGACATCAAGCACCACCTGCACATCTTGCCGCTGTTGCATAAAACTCAGTAGCGCGTGGTTATCAATAACGTCGCCACGGCCGGCATTAAGTAGTAGAGCACCGCTGGTCAACTGCTGTAGCTGAGCTGCGCCAATCAAGTGCCGAGTTGGATGGGGTCCGGACAGCGTCAAAGGCGTGTGCAAACAAACAATATCACTCGCTAGTACTGCATCAAGGCTGCACAGGTCTACATTATCAGCACGGCTTAGAAACGGATCGTAACAGCGACAGTTAACA